>JAEEMF010000042.1 GCA_016283075.1 Bacilli bacterium
ATCCAGGTATGTCTGCAACTATCTTAATTGATAGAGAACCAGTAGGTATGTTTGGTAGAGTTCATCCTTCATATAAGAAAGATGATATCTTTGTAGTAGAACTTTCTATGACTAAGTTATATGAAAAACAAGTTAAACCATTAAAATATAAAGAAGCTAATAAATATCCAGAAATATCTAAAGACGTTGCATTCGTTGTAAAGAAAGATGTATCTGCATCTACACTTATTGATCAAATAAGAAGATCAGGCGGAAGACTTCTTACTGATATCGATGTATTCGATGTATATGTAGGAGAAAACGTAGGGGAAGATGAAAAATCATTAGCATTTAATTTGAAATTTGCTGATCCTACAAGAACACTTACTGAAGAAGAAGTAATGAATGTATTTAATAAGATTATTTCTGAAGTAGAATCTAAATTAGATGCAAAATTAAGAGGATAATAATTCCTCTTTTTTTGTTACAAAAAAAATAGAACCTAAGTTCTATTTTTCATTTTTCCAATCTTCATATTCCTTTAAAATCTGTTTACCAGCTTCTTCAATTATTTCATTTAACTCTGGTTTATTATTTATTTGAATATAATCTAATTCTATATCTTTATCAATATCTTCAGTAACAAGACCATATCTATAAAGATCTCCTAAATCTGAATAGACATATTCTTTAGCATTTCTTATAAGTTTTCCCTTATTGTTATGATTTGGTAGATATGTTATTTTTTCATCTTTATTATTTATCTTATTTCCATATAAACGAAAACCTTGTTCATCAAGTTTATCAAATAAATCTTTAAATTCTTCGGTAATACATACGTCTGCAAAATTTGGATCCTTTTTATATGCCATTCTATATACTTTTGTTAGAAAAGCTAAGAAAGTATTCTTTTTCATATCTTTTTCAATATCTAATCTTATTATATTTCCTAAATTAGCTAATAAGGCGTTTTTAGCAGTATCTAAGGCATATTTTTCTGCTCCGCTTAAATCTAGATCTTTTGTTGTATATGTTATATCTACTTCATTATTTGTACTTTTATCTTTTTTTATAGCTACCATGTTTTTATTACATGAAGTAACTCCTTTAAAAGATACTAATTCGTTATTGTAGAATCCACTATCTGTTGTCATACGACCTGCAAATGTTATTTTACGTCTTAAAATAGTTATTTTTGCATCTTTTAGATTTCTACATATTGTTCTTATAGTATTAACTATTTCATGTTCATTTTCTTTATTATCTAATATTTGTGTTATATATAAATCAAGATAATTTATTGTTTCATTAAACTCTGGATTTAATTCTTCGTTATATTCGATTGTTATATCGTGTTTCCCTGCCATTGTATCTATATTTTTATATTCTATTTTTTCCATTCGCGTACTCTCCTTTGTTAGTTTTATATTATATCTTATTTTATATGCTTATTCAAGAAAAAAATTTTTTAGTTGTCTCCATTTGTACACAAACTAGGAGTATTTTTAGATATAATTTAGAAATAAATATCCTTATTTTAAAGATAAAACTAGTTTTAGGAGTTATTTATTAGGTTAGAATTAGTCTTACTTATAAGATAGGTCATTTTTTAAGAAAAGGTGAATTTGGAAAATGAGTAAAAATGAGTTTTTTGGTAGATGGTCTTATTTAGACATATTAATAGCGATTTTTAAAATGCCTTATTTTTCAATGTTTTAGAAAGGTTAAAAACTGAAGTATTAAAAATGTATATTTAATGTATGATTTACACATATTTGTAAACCATTGAAAATAAAGGGAAAACTCTAAATACAGGTGTAATATACGTGTAAATCATATATGTTAGTTAAACCTTGAAAAAAAAGCGTTTATATACTATAATTATCATGTAATATAAATGTTTTTAGGGGAGTATAGAAATGAACAAAATTGAAATTTTTAATGAAACAGAAGAAGAGATAAAAGAACTAGATGATGTTAGAAGAGTTATTGATATAGCTATTAAACATCAGAAGCTAGATAACTTAGAATTTAATATCATTATTGTTGATAATGAATATATTCATAAAATAAATAGAGAATATAGAGGTATTGATAGACCTACTGATGTAATTAGTTTTGCACTAGAAGATAATAAAGACTTTGTAGAAGTAGATCATAGAGTACTTGGAGATATTTATATCTCTATAGATAAAGCTAGAAGCCAAGCTGAAGAATATGGACATAGTTTTAAAAGAGAAATATGTTTCTTAGCAGTGCATGGATTCTTACATCTTTTAGGTTATGACCATGTTAATAGTAAAGAAGAAGAAAAAGTAATGTTTGGATTACAAGAGGAGATTTTAAATGAAGCAGATATCAAGAAATAAAGATAACGGTAATGCTATAGAAAGATATGGTAAAAGTTTTTGCCATGCTTTATCTGGACTTTGGTATGCAATTAAATGTGAGCATAATATGATTATTATTTTACTTGCTACTATAGTTGTTACTGCAGCAGGTGTTTATTTTAAAATTAGTACTGGTGAATGGTTATTTTGTTTAACTATGATTGGTATGGTATCCGCAACAGAAATGATTAATACATCAATAGAAGCAGTTGTAGATTTAGTTACTACTGAGTATCATCCGCTTGCTAAAATAGCAAAAGATACAGCTAGTACTGCAACACTACTATTTAGTTTTACGGCACTAATAGGTGCACTTATAATCTTTATTCCAAAGATTATGAATTTGTTTTAGGAGGATTTATGAAAGATAGATTAATGGAAATTGCAAAGAATGCTTATACTCCTTATTCACAATTTAGAGTAGCAGCACTTCTTATTATGAAAGATGGGAAAGAGTTTCAAGGCGTTAATGTAGAAAATGCATCATATGGTGCTGGAATATGTGCAGAAAGATCTGCTATTGTTTCAGCAGTAAGTGCTGGTTACACAAAAGGTGATTTTAAAGAATTACATGTACTTTGCGCAGATAGTGAAAGAGTTAGTACTTGCTGCTTTATTTGTAGACAAGTTATTACTGAATTCTTTGATAAAGATGCAAAAGTATATTGTTATGATAAATATGGAAATAGTGAAGAATATACTGTTAGTGAGTTATGTCCATTTCCATTTGATGAGAGTGATTTAAATGCGTAGTGGTTTTGTTAGTTTAATAGGTAGACCTAATGTAGGTAAATCAACTTTGCTAAATAGTATAGTTGGTAAAAAAGTAGCAATTACTTCTAATAAACCACAAACAACTAGAAACATTATTCAAGGTATTTATAACGATGACGATTCACAAATAGTATTTGTGGATACTCCTGGTATACATAAACCTAACCATAAACTAGGTACATACTTAAATAAACAAGCATATTATTCTATAGATGATGTAGATATTATTTTAGTACTTGTTGATGTTAGTATGAAACTGGGTGGGGGAGATAAATTCGTTATTGATAGAATTAAAGATGTTAATAAACCAGTAATACTTATACTAAATAAAATTGATAAGATTAAAAAAGAAGATTTACTTGGAATAATAGATGAATATAAAGAACTATATAATTTTAAAGAAATTATTCCAGTATCTGCTTTAACAAAAGATAATGTTAATGAAGTAGTAAAAGTATTAAAACAGTATTTACCAGATTCAGTCCAGTTCTATGATAAGAATGATATTACTAATAAATCAATGGAATTTTTAGTAGGAGAAATTATTCGTGAAAAAGTATTTGAACTTACTGAAGATGAAGTACCACATTCTATAACATGTTATATAGAAAATGTAGAAAAGAATAAAAATAGATATTTCTTAAATGGTGTAATTGTAGTAGACCGTGATTCTCTAAAAAGAATTATAATTGGTAAACAAGGACAAATGATTAAAGAAATAGGAGTAAGAGCACGTAAAGATATAGAAGAGTTACTTGGTAAAAAAGTATATCTTGAGTTATACGTTAAAACAATTAAAAAGTGGAGAGATAAAGAAAGTACTTTAGCAGAATTTGGATTTACAGATTTTGATAAATAGGTGAAATATGAGAGAAGTTATAGTAGGAAAAACATACAAACATTTTAAAGGACATATTGTTAAAGTATTATGTATTGCTAAAAATACAGAAACTTTAGAAAAAGAAGTAGTATATCAACATCTAGGATCAAGTGATATATGGGCAAGACCATATGATATGTTTAACTCACTAGTAGATAAAAATAAGTATCCAGATGTAACTCAGAAATACCGTTTTGAAGAAATAGATGAATGAGATAGAAGGTATCATTGTTAGTGAAACTTCTTATGGTGAAACTAGCAAGATAATAAATGTTTTAACAAGGGACCATGGCATTATAGGAATAATGTGTAAGGGTGCCAAAACTGTTAAAAGTAAACTTCGTAGTGTTACTTTAAAATTAACTTATGGAGTATTCTATGTAACTTATAAAGAAGGAAAACTATCTATACTTACAGGTGTAGATGTAAAAGATAGTTTTAAAAATATTAAAACTGATATAGAAAAAATTAGTTATGTAAGTTATTTACTTGAACTTGCATCAGGTGTTATTAAACATGGTGAAAATGAAGAAGTATATGACTTACTAATAAGTGCTATTAAAAAAATAGATGAAGGTTTTGATCCTTTAGTTATTACAAATATAATTGAACTTAAGTATTTAGAATACTTAGGAGTAATGCCAGTACTTGACTGCTGCGCAGTATGTGGTAGTACTAAAAGTATTGCAACTCTATCTAGTTATAGAGGAGGATATGTTTGTAATAACTGTTTAAAAAATGAAAAGATTGTTAGTGAAAAAACTATTAAGTTAATAAGAATGTTCTATTATGTAGATATAGATAAAATATCTAAAATAGAAATAAGTAAACAATCTGAAATGGAAATAAATCATTTTATAACGGATTATTACGAACGTTATACTGGTTTATATTTAAAAACAAAAGATTTTATAAAAAATCTAAATAAAATAAGGTAGGTGTATTATGGAAGAATACAAAATTATTTACATATCATTTTTTTCATTAATTATTTGTCAAATAATTAAATTTATTTTTGAATCATTAAGATTTAAAAATTTAAGATGGAATAGACTTATAAATGGTGCAGGTGGTATGCCTTCAGCACATGCTTCATTTACTTTTTCACTTGTTACTTCAATAGGAATAATAGAAGGATTTAATTCAAGTATATTTGCACTAGCATTTATTATTTCTTTAATAGTATGTTATGATGCTATGGGAGTAAGATTTGAAAGTGGTAAACAAGCTGAAGTAATTAATGATATGGCAGAAGTTATTGAAAAAGATCATAAGTTTAGAAGAGTATCTTTTGAACATTTAAAAGAACAATTAGGACATAAACCATTTGAAGTAATAATGGGTATGATACTAGGTATTTTAGTATCAGTATTCTTTAATTTAGTAGTTTTCTAAGATAGAGCAATCTATCTTTTTTTATGATATAATTATTTTAGAATAGGAGTATGTAAGTTGAAGAATATAAGAGGATATATTATCATCTTTATATTTGGAGCACTTATTTTTAGTATAAGTGCTGTTTTTGCGTACTCATATTTTGCACAAAACAT
>JAEEMF010000043.1 GCA_016283075.1 Bacilli bacterium
CATGTGTTTTATCTAACATAGAATTCATTATATCTACAGCGGCATTTAAATGACCTCCTGTATTACTTCTTACATCTATAATAAGTGAATCTATATCTTTTAACTCATTTAGCTTATTAACAAATTGTTCACCTGTATTAGAAGCAAATACTCCTATATAAATATATCCTATTTTCTTATTATCTTTTTCTATTACTTTAGAAGCCACTGATTCTAATACAACTCTTTCTCTTTTAATATTATATTCAGTAACATTATTATCACGCGATATTTCTAGTACTAAATTTTCATTTTTGGAGTTTCTTACTTCTTTAGAAAAATCATCTACAGATACATCTTTAGTACTTTTACCGTTCATAGAAAGAATTACGTCTCTAGGTTTTAATCCAGCTTTTGATGCAGGACTATTATCTATTACATAATATATTTCTATATAACCATCATTATTTGAATATGCCGATACTCCTAGTCCTTCAAAGGAACCATTAAGAGTAGTATTTAAACTATTATCAAAATCACTATCAATAACATTAGTATAAGGGTCTCCTAATTTAGAAATTACTCCTTGTAATGCTTCATTAAGTACTACCTTTTCATCTATATCCCCATAATAATTATCTTTTATATTATTATATTCTGATAAGAATTCTTGCATTTCAGGAGATAACTCCTTAAATGTTTTACTAGAAGTACTATTTGATATAGAGTATCCTACTAGAATACTTACTACTGCTGTTACTAATACTGCTGTAATAACTTCAGACAAAGAAAAAGAAGATTTTTCTTTGACCTTTGTTTTAGGAAAACTTTTATTTAATATTTTCCATCCTTTAAGATTAATACTTGATCTTCTTCTCATAATAACACCTTACTTTATTTTAATGCTTCATTTAAATAATTAACAATAGCATCATGTCCTACATAAGATGCTTCAATGTTACCATTCTTAACTCTAAAAATAGTTGACTTATTAACTTTTAAATTACTTATATTAGAATCAATAACGCTAGATTCTAATGTTTTATCATAGAATGATGAATTGAATTTACTATTTAAATCAACGCGGTATACTGGTAAAGTATCAGCTTTTCCAGTGTATAAACTCATTAATGAATTATATGCTTCATAATAAGTTTCATCTTTATCAATAGCAAATACTAAATATTCTGGATAAACTTGTTCAAGTAGATTACTCATCATAATTGTCGAATAATCAAATGATATTGTTTTAGTATCATCAGTAGTTTTCTTATTTCTTGCTTTTGCTACGAAATATGTAATTCCATAGAATAATAAGAAGATTACTACTAAAACAACTATAATTTTAATTAAATTAGTGATTTCACTATTTTCAATTAATTTGCTTTCTTCTTTTGGTTCTTTTTTAGTTACTTTCTTTTCTTCTTTAACAGGAGTTTTTTCAACTTCCTTAGCAGAAAGTTTTTTTACTTTTTCTTCCTTAACAGGAGTTTCTACTTTTACTTCTTTTACTACTTTTTTAGGTGCGGCTTTTTTTGCACTAGATTTAGTAGTTTTTTTAGTACTAGTTTTAGCTGGTGCTTTTTTAGTACTTACTTTTGAAGTAGTTTTTTTAGTTGCTGCAGATGTACTTTTTTTAGCAGCTGTAGTTTTCTTTTTTGTTTCTTCCTTCATGCTATCACCCAAGATAATTATAGCACATTCCTTTGAAAAATAAAAAGAAATCGCTTATTTTCACAAAAAAACCTTCAAAATGAAGGTTTATTTCATAACTGTTACTGTTATCTTCTTAGTTTTAGATAAGTAATCTACTCTTGAATCAGATTTTTCAATTTGTACTTCAACATCATGTGTTCCTGAATCAAGTCCAGTTAAATCAATGTATGCAATAATGTCATCAGAGTTTATTCCTTGAATTACTGATGCAACGCCTGATAAGCTTACTGTTACTACCGTATTAGATTCACTTGCAGCAGTTACTGAGCATCCTTGACATACATTCTTAGTAATAACTTTAACTCCTGTTACGTCTCTTTCAGATGCAGTACCAAGTTCAACTTTAAGTGTTAAATTATTTACTGACATATAAGATACACCTACAGGTTTAGTTAAATCTATTTTATATTCTTTATTTTCTTTTAAACCATTAACATCTACATCAACTGGAATACTATTTAAATTATCAAGTACTGATTGAGGACCATATACTGTAACTTTAGTAGTATCTGTTGATAATAAACTAATAGCTTTACCAAAGGCAACTGATCCAGTTGGATTAATCTTAATTGGAACTTCTTTACTTGGAGATGCAATAGTTGTTTTAACATCTACTACGTTAGGTACTATTTCAACATCTACAACATTACCATTTGAGTCATATGCTTTAATAGGAACATCTTTAACTACAAATGTACCTACTGATTGATCAACTATACTATTAACATCAAGTAATGCTTTAACCATTGCTACTTGATTAAGTTTTTCTTCTGAACCTTTAACAATAACTTTATCACTATCAATAGATGTATTTGTAATAATTAATTTAGAATCTAAATCCTGTTCATTTAAAATATCCACTGTAAGTCTTTTTGTTTGAGATACTTTTTCATGAATAATGATTGTTGCAGCAGATGGGTTAACCATATAATCTAGATCTATTAAAGATTGATTATATTTTATATTAACTTTATGTTGTCCTGGTTTTAATCCAGTTAAATCTACTGTTACATCATATGTAGACATTTGCTTAGCTATAAAAAGGTCAGTCTTACTACCAACTAATGTAATATCTACAGATTCTGGTAATCCTTCAATAACATATGCTTCCTCATTGTAAATAGCTCTTACTGGAAGTGATCTTAACACTTCGGCACTATTTTTGGAAAATGTTACTATTTTTTGATCTATTACAACAAATGTAATAATAGCAAGTGCTAAAGATATAAATAATAAGGTATTTCTCTTGGACAACCAATTTTCAAAAACACTACTTTGTCCACCAACTCTACCAGTTATTTTAAGTACTAACTTAGTAATTGGAAGTATTATTTTTTTATCAATGAATCGCCAAATAGATAAGAAAAAGTTCCTAATTGCTTTGAATATTTTCTTCATCATTAGCCTCCTCATCATCATCTTCTATATAATCTTTTTTAGGTCTTAATTCTTCAAGAATCATTAATTTGAATTCATCAAGAGTTAAGTTGTAATATAATTCTCCACCCATAGCAATTGATATACGACCTGTTTCTTCTGAAACTATTAAAGAAATACAGTCCATTTCTTCAGATATACCAAGCGCAGCGCGGTGACGAGTACCTAATCTTTTACTAATTTTTAAACTATCACTTGTAGGGAATACTGCTCCAGCACTAGTAATTTTATCTCCTTGAATAATAACACCACCATCATGAAGTGGATTATTAGGGAAGAATATTGATATTAATAAATCAGATGTTATATCAGCATAAATCTTTTTAGATCTTTCAATATAATCTTGTAAACTGTTATCTCTTTCAATAACAATTAATGCTCCTATACGCATCTTTTTCATATAATCAACAGCATTTACTATTTCATATACAACCTTTTCTCTTTCATCAACTGTAAGAACTTTATGTCTTCCTAGAAGTTGACTCCTACCTAATTGTTCAAGTACATTTCTAATTTCTGGTTGGAATATGATAATAATTGCTAGGAATCCCCACTCTATTACATAGTCCATTATAAAACTAATAGTAACTAAATCTAGGAAGTCACTAAGTAGTTTTAAAACTACAACTATAAATATCCCTTTAAATAAAAGAGCCATCTTAACATTTTTTCTAAGGTTCTTTAATATATAATATAAAACTAACCAAACTAGTAATATATCTACAAAGTTTTTAACAAATTCAATTACAGAATCAATTGTCATAATCTTCCTCCATATTCTTAATTTATTATAACATAACTAGAGCATAAAAAAAACTCATAAATGAGTTTTAAAATTTCCAAATGTCATCTTCTTCAGATACTGGATTTTGTTCAAAAGAACCAACCTCTTCATTTTTAAGGTTTTCTGATATCTCATCTAATGATTTATTAGCACTTGATGGATCGTTAAGTTCTTTGTCAAGTATATCACCTGCGTTATCAGGAATGATAACTGGTTGTTCATTTTCACTATGATATACATTTAACTCTTCTGGTGAAGGTTCAACATTTAGTGAGAATGATTCGTTTTCAGGTTGTACTGG
>JAEEMF010000044.1 GCA_016283075.1 Bacilli bacterium
ACTTTAGAACCAGTTTATGGTGGAAAAGTGGATTCTGGTGAAGTAGGACTTCCTATTACTCAAAATGGTTTAGTCTTACCTTGCGGAATATATGGAAGATGGCAATCTAATGATTAATGTTATTTATGAAGATAATCATTTACTTGTAGTAGAAAAACCTATTAATATTCCTGTTCAAGCTGATGATAGTAATGATAAAGATTTACTTTCTATGCTTAAAGAGTATATTAAAGATAAATATAATAAACCAGGTAATGTATATCTAGGTTTAGTACATAGACTTGATAGACCAGTAGGCGGAATAATGGTTTTTGCTAAAACTAGTAAAGCTGCAGGTAGACTTAGTGTTGAAATAAAAAATAATACTGTTAATAAAACATACTATGCAGTAGTATGTGGAAAAGCAAAAGATAAAGATCATCTAGAAGACTATTTACTAAAAGATAGTAAGACTAATATTACTAAAGTAGATAAAAATGGTAAGCTTGCTATACTAGACTATGAACTAGTGGATTATAAAGATGGATATAGTCTTGTTAAGATAAATTTAAAGACAGGTAGATCTCATCAAATAAGAGTACAATTTTCTAGTAGAAATTTACCTTTATACGGAGATCAAAGATATAATAAAAATGCCAAACCAGGTGAACAAATTGCTTTATTTTCAAAGGAATTATCTTTTGTTCACCCAACTACAAAAGAAGAACTTTCTTTTAAAATATCTTTACCTAAAAAATATCCTTGGATTTTGTTTAATGTGGATTAAAAATAATCCACATTTTTCTTTACAAAAATTTGTAATATTTTACAATCTATAATTTGTTTTTTAGTATGGTTTATGCTATAATTTAAAGTGATAAATTATATCTTTTAGGAGGATAATATGGGAGAACAAAAAAGTTATTATGATGAGGAAGAAAGAAGAAATCCTTTAATCAAAATTATTGCTATTATTTTATTAGTTTTATTACTACTAGTAGCAGTGTTTATTATCTATAATAGGAATAATAGTTCACTAGAAAAAGTATTAATTAAAACTACTAAAAAGTATTATGAAGATAATGGAGCTGCATTACCTGCTTATGAATCAGAATGTGAAACAATTACTCTATCTTACTTAATTAAAGAAAATAAAATTACAAATGCTAAGAAGTATGATAATTGTGATGCTGATTCAACACTTGTTAAAGTATGTAAGTTACCAAGTGGTAATTATCAGTATACTCCATTTATTTCATGTAATAATAATGAAGATACAGTATTTGATGATTTCGTTGTTGGTGATGAAAAAGATTTAGTTGTTGATAAATCAGATGTTCGTTTTAAATATATTCCAAGAGTATATACTTCAAATGAAAAAGTTTACTATCCAGGAGATAAGAAAAACGCTAATGAAGTAAAAGAATCTTATATATCTGCACCTAAGTCAGAATATAGTATTAGAGGAGAAGCTGTTAAAGGAGCTGCTAAGTGGTATAAAGAATCAACTGGTACTACTTACTGGAATAATGGAAGTTATTCTTCAGTAGCACCAAGTGGATATCCATCAAAAGGAGCTGAAGGTACTTCTGTAGTTAAACTAAGTTTAACAATTCCAGCAACTGCTGAGTATAGAACCATAGAAGAAGTTAAACTTTATAGAACAAGAAGTGTAACTACTCCAACTCCATATAAATGGGTATGTTCTGATGGCTCAGGTAATACTGGTGGAACAATCGTAACTGATTCTCCATGTACATTTAGAACTGATAAATTTAAGACAACTCAAAATATTTACTATACTTGTGATAAAGAAGTTACAAGTGAATCTAATCCAGTAAATCAAAAAAGCAAATGTCCTACATCTGATTGGGCAGCATGGACAACTGATAAATGTTCTGATAGTAATACTACAGAATGTGAAGCAACAAACGGATATAAATATACAGATAAAACATGGAAATGGTATGTAACAGGTACATATAGATCATATTATCCAAGTGGTAGTGCTACTGCACAAGGAGAAAATACTTATTATGCAAGTTCTCCTGCATCTGGCTATGTTAAAGATAGTTCAACAGAGACTACTGCTTATAAATATTATAAATTAGTTGAGTCTAAAAATAACAATGGTGAAGGTGAGTGGGTTAAACTTACTGAAGACTATGTTGAATTAGATGAAATGATTAAAGTATTTACAGATAAGAAATACGAAGTATCAGAAATTGCTGATATTATAAAAAATAAAGAAATTAGTTTCGTTACTCAAATTGAGTACGCTAATAGAAAGTAGGGGATTGAAATGAATATACAAGATATTCTAAATAGAATTGAAGAATTAAATAACAAATTTGGTATTAGTGAAGAAACTAGAGCTGCTAAACAAGCAGAACTTGAAGCAAACATTAAAGCTGAACAAAAAGCGCTTGATGCATTAAATGAAAAATTATCTCATGAAGAAAATTATTATGATAGAAGAGATTATAAATTTGCACAACAATATGATGATGCTGTTAAAGAATACGCTAAGATTAATAGTAGTTTAACTGATAAAAAATTAGAAAAAATTGAATCAGAAAAATTACAATCTCATTATGATTCACTAATTGTTAACTATCAAAATCGTATTGCTGATTTAAAGAAAGAAAAAGACGAACTATTTATTAAAAATAAATTTGGTCATTTCTCTAATGATTTAATTGGTGAGTACGGTAGTATTGAAGCAGTTAAACAACATAATCTAGAAACTATTAATAAGAATTTAGCTGAAATTGATGGATTAACTACTGCTATAGCTCAAACAAGAGAACAAATGGCAGCAAATGATGAAACATTAAAATCATTTGATGGTGAACTTGCTGAATTAGAAGCTCAATTAGAGGAAGCTAGAAAAAATAAAGTATTCTTATACGAAAAACAAGAAAATGAAATTCATGGAATTCCTGAAATAGATGTAGCTCAAAAGGAAGCTGATCAAGAACAAGTTGCTGTTTTAAATAACAGTATTAACTTTAGTAAAGATAACTTAGCATTACAAACTTTCTTTGGCGAATTAAATGCTAGTGCTGCTGAATTAAAAGCAGGAAATATTACTCCTGAACAATTAGCAGCTAGATTAGAAGAAATATCTGTAGATTTACCAGTTATTTATTCTACTAATGAAGAAGCTAGAAAAGCTGCTCTTGATGAAAATGCATTATATCAAACACAAGTTAAAGAAAAAATAGAAGTATTAACTACTAGACTTGCTGATGATAGTAATTATCCAATGGATGCATTATATACTAACTATTTAAATGAGCAAAAAACTGCTGCTAAGAATTCTTCAGCATCAGCTTTAAAACATTTAAGAGTTTTAAGTGAAGAACTAGATTCTATTAGAGCTAGTAGACAATCCACTTTAGATTTAGTTCCAGAAGTACAAAGAAATATTGATGAAATTAAAGCTAATTTAAAATCTGGTAACTTCTATGCTAGTAGCGAAGAAGAACTTGCTGCTTTAAAAGATCAACATACTTATGAAACATATTTCTCTGAAATAGATAAAATGGTAAGTGATTATGATTCTGAAATTGCTAGATTAGAACAAGAAATGTCAAAATTAGAATCAATAGTTGATTTCTCAACTCAAAGATCAATAGATATTGAAGAACAACTTGAAAAACGTCCAGATGTTAATTTAATGAAGAAACATATGGATGAAAGAAATTTAGCTAAAGCTAAAGAAGAATTAAATATTTTAATGGTTCAAGAAACAGAAATATCTGATAACTTATCAGATTCTATTGGTAAGTTAGTTGAATCAATTAGAACTAAAAAAGAAGAAGAAAAAGCTGAAGGACTTCCATTTGATATGGGGCCACTTCCAGAAGAACCAAAAGAACAAACTGAAACTGAAACTATTACTGCTGATCAAGTACCTTCATTTGGTGATGATAATGTAAGCTTATTTGGTGGTGCTCCAGCAGCAAGTAATGTAATAGATCCTGAAACAGGATTACCAATTCCACAAAGCGGAAGCGTATATGATGATAAC
>JAEEMF010000045.1 GCA_016283075.1 Bacilli bacterium
TAATAGAAGGATTTAATTCAAGTATATTTGCACTAGCATTTATTATTTCTTTAATAGTATGTTATGATGCTATGGGAGTAAGATTTGAAAGTGGTAAACAAGCTGAAGTAATTAATGATATGGCAGAAGTTCTTGAAAAAGATCATAAGTTTAGAAAGTTATCTTTTGAACATTTAAAAGAACAATTAGGACATAAACCGTTTGAAGTTATAATGGGTATGATACTAGGTATTTTAGTATCAGTATTCTTTAATTTAGTAGTTTTCTAAGATAGAGCAATCTATCTTTTTTTTATTCTAAAAAAGGAAAAATAGTAAAAAGTGAAATCTATGATAGAGTAAAAGATTATTACAAGGCTAGAAATAAAGTTATTACTTATTTTGAAATTGGAAGGTGATTAAGTGAGACTGGTAAAGAATATGGTAAAAATATAATAAATAATTATTCTCAAAAACTTGTATTGGAGGTTGGGAAAAAATACAATTATAGAACACTATATAGAATGAGAAAATTTTATGAGGTATTTAGTAATGAAAAAATGTACCCAGTGGGTACAAAATTGAGTTGGTGTTATTATGTAGTTCCGTGTTTTGATAATCGTTATATGTGATATAATTATTTTAGAATAGGAGTATGTAAGTTGAAGAATATAAGAGGATATATTATCATCTTTATATTTGGAGCACTTATTTTTAGTATAAGTGCTGTTTTTGCGTACTCATATTTTGCACAAAACATAGGTTTTTCTTCTAATGATAATGAATGGGATGCTGAAAACACTAAAGAAGCACTTGATGATTTATATACTCAAACAAAAGAATATAATAATTTAAAATCATATGGTATGCTTGGATTATTAAAACTTAATACAACTGTTGATGGAACTCGTGTAATTAATCCTTTTTCTACATATCCTACTTTATATTTAATAAGCTATACATGTACTAATGGTACAGTAATTACATATTCTTATCAAACAAAAGAAGTAAAGGTAAGTAATTTTACTTTAGATGATGAATGTACACTTGAATTTTTAACATATTTAGAGTTTAGTGAAACTTTATCAAATTTAAATACTAGTAATATAGCATCATATGAGGCAGATAGTTATGATGGTGGAAATGTACCTTTAAATGCTATCAATGATAATATGGCTCAAGGTAATGGTTCCAACTGGTATGGAGGAACTAAACTTCTTGTTATATTTAATACTCCTTCTATGGTTTCACAAATAGGAGTATATACAACTAATAACTGGGGATATGCTTTTACTTCGGCAACTATTTATTATTCAGAAGATGATTCATTAACTCTAAGTAGTAATTTAAATAATTTTAATAAAGTTACTGTTCAAACAGAATCCTTAAGATCTGTTGACTTTAAAGCCAAAAGAATAATGCTTACTAAGGCAAGTAATGGGGCAGTATATGAATTTGTTGCAAACGGATATAAAGGTTTATGATTGACAAACTATTTTAAAATGATATAATCAATGTATCAATGCGATGATGGCGTGGAAAACCGGAGCAATATATTAAGAGAGATTCTTCTAGAATAAGTAAGGTGGAACCGTCCTATTTGGACCCTTACAACTATTCTAGAAGTTTTTGTTTTATAGGAGGTATTTATGGAAAAGAATAATAATATTACAATGGAAGAATTAGTTAATTATTGTAAACAATATGGATTTGTATTTCAGGGAAGTGAAATATATGGTGGACTTGCTAATTCATGGGATTATGGAACATTAGGAAGAGAACTTAAAAACAATATTAAGAATGCTTGGTGGAAAAAGTTTATTCAAGAAAATGCTAATGTTAATTATAAGAACTATGGACTTGATTCAGCAATTATAATGAACCCAGAAGTATGGGTTGCATCAGGACACGTTGCATCTTTTGCAGATCCACTTATTGATTGTAAGAAATGTAAATCAAGAGAAAGAGCCGATAAACTTATTGAAGAATTCACAGAAGGTAAAGAAACTGGTGATGGTTGGTCTAATGAAAAATTAGAAAACTTTATTAAAGAAAATCATGTACCATGTCCAAAATGTGGTGAATGTGATTTCACACCAATTCGTAAATTTAATTTACTTTTTGAAACACATATTGGTGTTACTGAAGACTCCAAGAGTAAAGCATATCTTCGTGGTGAAACTGCTCAAGGTATCTTTGTAAACTTTGCTAATGTACAAAGAAGTATGAGAGCAAAACTTCCATTTGGTATTGGTCAAATAGGTAAAAGTTTTAGAAATGAAATTACACCTGGTAATTTTATATTCCGTGTTAGAGAATTTGAACAAATGGAATTAGAATTCTTTTGTAAACCTAATACTGATTTAGAGTGGTTTAGTTTTTGGAAACAATATTGTTTAGATTTCTTAAAAGATTTAGGTTTAACAGGAGCTAACTTAAGATATAGAGATCATTCTAAAGAAGAATTATCTTTCTATAGTAAAGCTACTACAGATATTGAATATTTATTCCCAATGGGATGGGGAGAATTATGGGGTATTGCTGATAGAACTGATTATGATTTATCAGTACATATGAATCATTCTGGACAAGATTTAAGATATTTAGATCCAGAAACAAATGAAAAATATACTCCTTATGTAGTAGAACCATCAGTAGGTGTTGATCGTTTATTCTTAGCTTTATTAACTGAAGCATATACAAAAGAAACTCTAGAAGATGGTAGTGTTCGTGAAGTATTAAAGATAAAGAATTTCTTAGCACCTTATAAAGTAGCAGTTCTTCCTCTAATAAAGAAAAATCATAGTGATAAAGCTTTAGAAGTATATCAAGATTTATCTAAATACTTTAGTGTATCTTATGATGAAACAGCTAATATTGGTAAGAGATATAGAAGAGCTGATGTTATTGGTACACCTTTCTGTGTAACTGTAGATGATGAAACTATTAATAATGGTACAGTTACAGTACGTGATAGAGATACTATGAAACAAGAAGTAATTAAACTAGAAGATTTAGTATCTTATGTAGAAGAAAGAATTAATTTTTAAGAGACTTATGTCTCTTTTTTTGTTATACTTAATATGGTGATAGTAATGATAAAGAGAAGAAAAGCATACCTTATTACAGGGTTATTTGTAAGTATTTTATTTTTAATGATTTTATCTATTAAAGGTATTTATCCATTTGGTAAAGTTTTAATAGGTACGGCTAATTATGATAATATATATGTTCCTATGTTAGATAGACTACATGATATATTAAGAGGTAAAGCTAGTTTACTATATGATTTTCAGGTAGGATCAGGAACTCTTATATATAATGATTTAGTAAGACTTGGTATATTTAATCCACTTAATTTACTAGTATATTTTGTTCCTAGAAGTTATATTGGATATTTTGGTACTTATTTAATTTTAATTAAATTAGTATTAGCTTCATTTACTTCTTTATATATGATTAGAAGATTATTCATGAATTTAGAATATCCTTATCAATTGTTTGGTAGTATTTTATATACTTTAGGAGGATTTACATTACTTAATTTATCTAATTTAAATTACTTAGATGTAGTATACTTATTACCACTTATTATTACCGGATTATATAAATTATTTAATGAAAATAAGAATTGTTTATTTGTATTTAGTTTAACTCTTAGTATGATATTTAACTATGTTTTAACACTTGAAATAATGGTATTTATAGTTATTATTTCTTACATATATTCATTTATATTTAAAAAGAAAAATAAGGTTATATTAAACCTTATATATGTACTTCTATTTAGTGCATTTATATATGTACCATCACTTCTTGAAAAGATAAATATTGGTACTTATCCACTTATAAGTATAAAAGAAAAACTTTTATATATTCTTCCTTTAGGAGTAAGTATATTTTTATTTATAAAGACTCTTTTCTTAAAAAATAAACATAGTTTATTCTTCTTATCATCACTTTTAGTACTTATGATTCCATTATTAATAAAACCTATAAATGTAGGCGGAATATTCTCGGTGTTTGATACAGGAATACTTCTAATAATGCTTGTAATACTTGGAGCACTTTATTATTTAAGTGAAAATGTTATTAGTAAAAAAGTAAATGAGGGACTTCTTAATATAGCAATACTTATGGTTTCATTACTAGTTATTTATATAACTTATACATTTAGAAATATTACTATGGAAAGTAATTTAAGTTATATGGTGGATAACTCTAAACAAATAGTAGCGCTTCTAATAATATTTGTAGTTGGTACTTTATTATCTATTTTATGTTTATATAAAGATAATAAATATATTTTTACATTAACAAGTATTTTACTTGTAATATGTTTTAGTAATTTTTATATTACAACTAGTGATAGAAGTTATGTTGCTGGATCAAATAAAGTAACACTTGATATAGATAGTTCTTATAAAGTAAAAGATGATACTGCATCTATTGGAGATAATATATCTTATTTACTTAATACTTCTAGTATTAGTTATTTTAATCATTTTAACGTAGATAAGCTTAGTAGTTTTGGATACACTAAAGGAGATTTTGGTATATATAATGGAGGAACTATAATAAGTGATATTCTTTTAGGAAATAAGTATGTTTTAAGTTATAGAGAGCTTCCAGAGTCACTATATAAACTTGTTAAAAAAGAAGATAGTATTTACTTATATGAAAGTATTTATAATTTAAGTTTTGGAGTACCTTGTAATGAAAATAGTAGAAGTACTTACAAAACAAGTTTAGAACATCAAAATGTTTTAACTAAGGAATTATTTAATAAAGAATATATTACTATAGTTAAACCAGAATTATCTTTAAAAGATATTAAGAAAAATGGTACTACTTATTATCAAAGTGGAAATAATCCAACACTATCTTTTGAAATAGAGATAGAAGAACCTACTGAAGTATATTTAAATATGGGAGTAAATATAGGTAATGTATATGGTATTAAAGTAGATGGTGAGACTATTAAAAATCCTGTTTATAGTAATAGACATAATACTAAGTTCCCAGCATCAGAACAAAATATTCTTTATTTAGGAGAGTATTCTTCTGATATACATGTTGAAATGGGACTTGAAAGTATAGACTTTGATTATTTAAATATAGGTTTAATTAAACTTGATGATATAAAGAGTTTAGCAAGTACTTTTAATATAGTAGATTATAAATATAAAAATGGTAAGATCTATCTTACTTATAATAATGCTAAATATAATAAATTATTTATACCAGTAAATTATAGTGATAACGTAGTAGTAATTAATAATGATAAGATAGTAAAAACTTATAAAACTTTTGATAATTTTATATCTATTGTTTTAGAAGATAATAATGAAATAGAAATAAATTATAATTATAAAAATTTATTAATAGGATTATCTATTTCACTAGGAAGTTTACTATTAATATCTGGTATAAAAAATATACATAAAAAATATGCTAAAAAAATGATATAATGAAAATAGGTGAGATATATGATAAATGAAGTTTTACTTGAACATATAAAAAAATCTATTCAAAATGGAGAGTATAAAACTGTAGAAGACTTAAATAATTATTTAAATTATGTTAATAAAGATTTAAGACTTTCTAGTAACGGAGAAATGCTTCCAAAAGAAGAAGTAGATAAAATATCAAATTCTCTTCAAGAGCAGTTTAAACTTAATAAAGATAAAGATATTGATTTTAACTCTAAAGGACTTAATGAAGTTAATAGTGATAATGGTCAGTTAATAACTTATATTAATCCTGATAATCCTAGAGAAGATGTTAAAGCAGTAGTATCCAATGATGGGGATAGAGATTTTAATGATAAAGTAAAAGAAGTATATAATAATGCTGATAATACTACTCAGGAAGAAATAAGAAATAATCCTGGTAAAGTAGTAGATATACTTAAAACTACTGGAGAAGAAGTAAACTTAAATCCAATGGTTGATGTTAATGTTGATAAACTTAATTCTGATGAAAAAGGAATGCTTTTTGCAGCAAAAAAGGTTTTAAATTCTGAAGGACAATTAGATAATAAAACTACTTTATATGATGAACATAAAGGAGTAGTAGTACTTCCAGAAGAAAATCAAAAGTTTGTAGTATCTAAAACTGATTCTGGATTTCAGTTTAAACAAACAGAAGATAAAGGTATAGCACCTGAAACTAATAAACAAACTGTAATAGGTGATGATAACACTATCGAAGAAAGAGATGTATCTGAAGATGTATTTGATGGTGTTATAGATAACTTAAGTGATTTAGAACTTGATAAAGCTGAAGAAAACTTAAGAAAATCTAATATGGATAGACAAATTATGGAAGCAAGACTTGCTAAGATACAAAGAGTTAAAGAAGCTAGAAGATTAAAAGCACTTCAAGAACAAAAAACTATGCAACTTCAAAATCAAAAAGTACTACTTCTTAGAAAAGATAATAATGCTTCAAGAGCAGGTTTCTTTGCTATAACACTTGATATGTTTGTATTATCAGTAATGTGTATATGTATTCTTATAATACTATTTGTAAAATAGAGAGTAATCTCTATTTTTCTTTATAAATAGACCATTTTATGATAAAATTATAGTAGTTTAAAGGAAATGATAAGTATGGAATTTGTAACAAATATAAATGAAAAAGAATATGAAAAATTTGTAAGTAAACATAAAAAAAGTCATTTTATGCAAAGCTATTACTGGGGAGAAGTAATGAAATATAAAAACTTTACTCCTCATTATGTAGGTTTAAAAGATGATGGTAAATTAGTTGCAACTGCACTTCTTTTAGAAAAAAAGATGTTTAAAAAATTATCATATTTTTACTGCCCAAGAGGATATATTTTAGATTATAGTAATTTAGAACTTCTTGAAGTTTTTACAAATGAACTTAAAAAATATGCTAAAAGTAAACATGCTATTTATATAAAGATAGATCCAGATATTAAAAGACATACTTTAGATCCAGAAGGAAATGTTATAGAAGGAGAAGAAAACTCTTCTTTAATGAACAAACTATCTTCTTTAGGATATAAACATAAAGGTTTTAATACTGAGTTTGTAAATGAACAACCTAGATTTACTTTTAGATTAAATCTAGATAGAGATTTTGATACTATCTATGCAGGTATGCATGCTACTACAAGAAAAATACTTAATAAAGGTAATCAGTATAACTTAGATGTATATAAAGGAGATATTAATGATATTAAAGACTTTTATATAACTATGGAAGAAACTGCTGAAAGAGAAAATTTAGCATGTAATCCTATTAAGTATTATGAAATGTTTTATTTAATATTAAATGATCATAATATGAGTGATTTATTTGTAGTAAAAGCTAATATTTCTAAATTAAAAGAGTACTATAAATCTAAAATAGATGAACTAGATAAAAATATAAAAGATTTAGAAACAAAAGAATTTGGTAATAAACAAAAAACTGAAAATAAAATAAAAGAATATAATAATGAAAAAGAAAAACTTAATAAAGATTACGAACTTGTTAAAGATATAAAAGAAAAAGAAGTAGTACTTTCATCTATTATTACAGTTAAATACAATGATAAAGTATGGACAATACATGGAGGTAATACTACACTTCTTCGTAACTTAAATTCTAACTATTTACTATACTTTACTATTATTAAAGATGCCTATGATAATGGTTATAAAGTAATTGATTTCTTTGGTACTAGTGGTAATCCTAATCCACCTAAAGATAATCCTATATATGGTATACATAACTTTAAGAAAAGACTTGGAGGAGAATATACTGAGTTTATAGGAGAATATGATTTAATAATAAATAAATTTATGTATAGACTATATAATATAGTGGTACCTATTAGAAGAAAGATAGTTAAAGCTAAATTAAAAAAGAAGGTTAACAATGAAAAAAAATAATTTTTTAAATGGTGCTGTTATAGCAACAGCTGGTATATTTATATGTAAAATAATAGGACTATTTTATGTTATTCCTTTTTATGGACTAATAGGTGTAGCAGGAGGAGCATTATATAGTTATGCTTACTCTATATATTCAATATTTCTTAACTTATCTACACAAGGTATTCCTGTTGCGATAAGTAAAGTAGTAAGTGAATATAATGCACTTAAAATGTATAACACTAAAGAAAGAGCATTTAAAATAGGGCATACTATAATGCTTGTACTATGTGTTCTTTCATTTATAATCATGTTTACATTTGCTCCTCAAATAGCAAATATTCTTAAAGGAGGAGTAGAAGAAGGATCTAAGATAGCAGATATTGCTTTAGTAATTAGAGTAGTATCTACAGCCCTTCTTATAGTTCCAACTTATAGTGTTACTAAAGGATATTTACAAGGTCATAAGATGATGACTCCTTCTAGTATTGCTAATGTAATAGAGCAGCTTGTTAGAGTAATATTCCTCTTAGTAGGAGCATACTTTGTATTAATTATTCTTCATTTAGATATTAAATATGGTGTATCTATAGCAGTATTTGCTGCTACAGTAGGAGCGCTTTCTGGATACCTATATTTAAGAATAAAAATGCATAAAGCAAGAAATGATTTTCATAAAGATGAAGAGCCTACTAAAGACGAAAAGAAAATTACTACTAAAGATTTAGCCCTTAAAATAGTTAAATATGCTATTCCTTTTGTACTAGTAGATTTAGTAGATTCAGCATATGTAGTAGTAAACTCATCTACTATTGTTAAAACACTTACTAGTGTAGGATATCTTGCTACTGATGCAGAACTAGTACTATCTTCTATAGCAACATGGGCTACTAAACTTAATATGATAGTTATTTCTATATCAAGTGGATTTGTTATTAGTTTAATACCTCATATTACTAGTAGTTTTGCTAAAAAAGATATGGATGAAGTTAGAAGTAAATCTAGTCAAGCTTTAGAAATGTTACTACTATTTGTAGTACCACTATCACTAGGACTTGTATTTATGGCTGGTCCTATGTGGACAATATTCTATAAGTATAATACTTTAAGTATAAGTGTATTTAGATTATATGCTTTCCAAGCACTTACTTACTCAGTACACTGGCTTTTAGTTAACTTACTTCAATCACTTAATAAGAGTAAAGTAGCTCTATCTATAGCATTTGGATCACTTCTTGCTAAAATACTTTTAAATGTTCCAGCAATGAAATATATTCATTTAATAGGTATACCTAATTATCAAGGTGCTACTATAGTAACTTTATTAATACAAGTAGTATCTATAGCTATAATGTTTATATATCTTGCTAAAGAATTTAAGATTACTTTTAAAGGAGTAAGAAAGAATATTCTTATGATATGTCTTAGTTCACTAGCTATGATAGGAGTACTATATATACTAAGTTATTTTGTAAGTTTAAATGTTACTACTAGATTTAGTGCTATTCTTGTAACAGCTCTATATGTAGGAGTAGGAGCACTTGTATTCTTACCACTTGCATATAAAGCAGGACTTCTAAATAAATTTATTAAAATATTCTTATCTAAGAAGAAAGAAGATTAAAGAGAGTTTAAAACTCTCTTTATTTATGATAAAATAAACTTAAGAAAATATATGAAAGAAGTGATATTATGTATAGAAAAACATACTTAGAGGTAAATGAAGATTTCTTAAAAGAAAATGTTCAAAATATTATATTAAACTATCCTAAATATAAATATTATTTTGGAGTAGTAAAAGCTAATGCCTATGGACATGGTGAACATATAGTTAACTCTTTAATTGAAGGAGGTATTAACTACTTATGTGTATCTAGTTTAGATGAAGCACTTAGTGTAAGAAAATATAATAAAGAAATACCTATACTTATATTTGGATATACATCACTTGAATATTTAGATGAAGTTATAAAAAACGATCTTACTATATCTATTAATTCATTTGATTATTTAAAAGATTTACTTTTAAAGAAAGTTAAAGGTAAATTAAAAGTACATATAAAAGTAAATTCTGGTATGAATAGATTAGGTTTTACTGATAAAGAAGATATTAAAGAAGCTTTTAAACTTCTTAAAGAAAGCAGTATCTATTTAGAAGGAATATATACACATTATGCTACTACAGGAGTAGAGGATATTTATTTTGATATGCAAACATCTAAGTTTGAAGAACTTACTAGTTTAATAGATTTAAAAGAAATACCTATAGTTCATGTTTATAGTTCTATTCCTTCTATTAAGCATGAGAAATTAAAATATGCTAATGGAATAAGACTAGGTCTTGTAATGTATGGTTATTCATCTAATATAGATATGAGTACAACTCAAATGATGCTTCATAAAGTAAGAAAATTCTTTAAAACAGGTGGTACTAAAATATCTGATGTTGCTATGAAAAATAATTTAAAACTTAAAAAAGCCTTTAATTTATATAGTGAAGTAATTGCTACTAATTATATACATAAAGGGGATATAGTAGGATATAAAGCTTCTTATATAGCTCCATATGATACATTTACTGCAACAATATCAATAGGACATGCAGATGGAGTAACTAAGTTTTATAAATATGTATCAATAAATGGAAAGAAATATGAAATAATTGCACTATGTATGGATATGGTTGTTATTAAGTGTGATGATACTGTTAAAGTAGGAGATAAAGTTACTTTAATAGGTGATGGTATTAGTCTTGCTAAAATAGCCAATGATAGTGATATTAGTATTCATCAAGCGCTTGTTAGTATAACTAATAGAGTTCCTAGAGTGCATATTATAGATGGAAAAGAATTAGAAATAAAATACTAGGTGATATATATGGATTTTATATTATTAATTGTAGGAATGGATGCTAATGCTTATTATATGGCTAGATGTTA
This sequence comes from Bacilli bacterium, assembly GCA_016283075.1. Taxonomy (GTDB): domain Bacteria; phylum Bacillota_I; class Bacilli_A; order RF39; family UBA660; genus RGIG4266. The sequence continues at coordinate 10,807 of JAEEMF010000045.1, forward strand.
TCATGAAAAATATGGTAAAAAAGCTTATTTAATAGGTAAGAATCCAATATGGTTTACATCTCTTTCAAGAATTGTTTATGATGAGTATTATCCTGATATATGGAATGAAGAATCATTCTTAGAAATACTTGATGAATTCTATAAAAAGCATAAAGATAAAAAAATAATTCTTGTTAGTTCAACTGAAAACTATATTACAATGATATCTAAAAATAAAGAAAAATTAGAAAAGAAGTTCTATTTTAATTATCCTAAAAAAGAACTTATTGATATATTTGTAAATAAAGAATTATTTTATAAAGAATATAAAAATAGTAGTATTATAGATATACCTAAAACAGAGTATTATGACTGCTCTAGTGAAGAAGAAATAGATACTAAAATACCATTTCCTCTAATTGTTAAACCAGCGGATGTAGTACCTTATCGTAAAATAGATTTTGAAGGTAAGAAAAAAATCTATAAAGTTAATACTATGGAAGAACTTAAAGAAGTAGTATCTACTATTAAAAACGGAGGATATGAAAGTACTTTAATTATTCAGGAATTTATTCCTGGAGATGATAGTCATCTATTTGATAGTGTTATCTATAGTGATAAAAATGGTAAAGTAAAAAGAATGTCTTTTGCACAAATAGGACTTCAAGAACATGCTTATAATATGGTAGGGAATGCTGCAGTACTTATAAATGGTTATAATCAGTATGGTAATACTGAAGCAGCAGTTAAAATGATAAAAGAGTTTTCTGAAAAAGTAGGGTATACTGGTTTTGCAGAATTTGATCTTAAGTATGATGAAAGAGATAAGAAATTCAAAGTACTTGAAGTAAATCCAAGACAAGGAAGATCAAGTTATTATTTGACAAAATGTGGATGTAATTTAATAGAAATCCTTGAAAAAGACTTACTTCTAGAAGAGAAGTTAGACTTTGAATTACTTGATAAAGAAGTACTTTTATCATATGTACCAAAAGCTATTATTAAGAAGTATATAGTAAATGAAAAATTTAAAAAGAAAGCACTATCTATGTGGAAAAAACATGTTAATCCTATAAAGTATGAAAATGATCATAATTTTAGAAGAGATTATACAATGTTTAGAAAAGATTTACGTTACTTTAAAGACTATAAAAGTGGTTACTGGAAACAGTAGCCACTTTTTTAAAAAGTATAGTATTTTTATTTAAAATGTGTTAAAATTGTTATAGAATAATGAATTGTAATGATAGGAGGCCTATATATGGGTTTATTTTCAAAAATTATGGGGGAAGAAAAAGAAGAAGAAAGAGAAACAAAAGATTCTATGAATGAATTTTATACAGTTTCTCCAGCTGATATGTTAGATGAAAATGGTAAAAGTAAAATGATTTTACTTGAACCACGTGCATATTCTGAATCTTATCAAATAATAGATCATTTAAAAAGTCGTAATGCCGTAGTTGTAAATCTAAAAAGAGTTACTCCTACACAAGCAAAAAGAATTGTTGATGTATTAAATGGTGCAGTATATGCTTTAAATGGAGATATTCAAAAATTAGGTGGAGGAATATTCTTATGTACTCCAAATAATGTTAATATCCAAGGTAAAATAGAAGACGATACTAAAGAAAAAGACGATAAAGATGATTTAAATGTTGAATGGTAAAAAATCATTGAAATAAAAAATAAAGTGTGCTACAATACGTTGTAGCGCTGTGGTGAGGTGAATCATGAAGGAGTTTGCTAGAACAGCGAATGGCTATGATCCAGAAGAAGTTAATAGGTTTCTAGATCAAGTAATAGACCATATCGAAAAAATAATTAGTGAAATGAAAACGAAAGACGAGCTAATTAAAAATTTGGAACAAGAGAATAAACAAGTTGCAAAATTAAAAGATGAACTTGAAAAGTATAAGAGTATGGAAAATACTTTAAATACAGCCATAGTTATGGCGCAAAGAACCTCAGACCAAATTAAAGCAAACGCAAATCGTGAAAGCGAACTAATTATCACAGATGCAAGACACAATGCTAACCGCGTTGTAAATGAAGCCTTACTAAGAGCAGAAAAAATAGAAATGGATTCAGCTACACTAAAAAGAAATGTTTCAATGTTTAAAAGAAAACTTAGAAATATTATAGAAGACCAATTAGCTTTAGTTGATGAAATTGATAAAGAAGATTTTTAAAAACAAATGATAGAGACGATATATAACAAGTTCGTGTAGAGAGATTAGTGGTTGGTGAAAACTAATTTAGACAGTTTATATATAGATCACTCTTGATGTTTCTAGATGATATTAGTCTAGAACGGTTTTCCCCGTTAAGGAATTAAGGTGAATATAAAGTTCATAAAATAAGGTGGTACCACGAGTAACTCGTCCTTATATTTATGGACTTTTTAATTTTATGAAAGGATGAAGTATATGAAAAAATTTGAAGAACTTGATAAAAGAGATGTTTATGAAGTAGAAACTGATTTATTAAATGAGTGGAAAAAGCAAAATATCCTAGACAAAACTATTTCAAATAGAGAAGGAAATAAAACATGGGTTTTCTATGATGGACCTGCTACTGCAAATGGTATGCCAGGACTACATCACATGGTTGCTAAATTCTTAAAAGACTCATTCTGTAAATACCATACAATGAAAGGTTCTAAAGTACTTAGAAAAATTGGATGGGATACACATGGTCTTCCAGTAGAAGTTAATGTTGAAAAGAAACTTGGTTTTACTGGAAAAGCTGATATTGAAAAATATGGTATAGAAGAATTTAATAAACTATGTAAAGAAACAGTATGGGATAATGAAACTGCTTTTAGAAAATTAACTGAAGAAATGGGTCAATTTATCGATCTAGATAATCGTTATATCACTTATGATAATAATTATATTGAAACAGAATGGTGGGTTCCAAAAAAATTTTTTGACGAAGGATTACTCTATGAAGGAGTCAAAATATTGCCTTGGTGTCCAAGATGTGGAACTGGGCTTGCTTCTCATGAAGTGGCTCAAGGATATGAAACGGTTACAGCTAATACAGTAATTGTGCCTTTTAAGAAAA
>JAEEMF010000046.1 GCA_016283075.1 Bacilli bacterium
GATTTAAATGATATCTTAGATGATGCTGAAAAAGGTATTTTAAATGTTGTAAAAACAAGAAAAGGTTCTGAATTTAAAACTATTCAAGAAGTACTTTTAAAAACTCAATCAGATTTAGAAATTCTTGCTAGAAATAAAGGAGAAATTACTGGTTTATCTACAGGCTTCTATGAACTTGATAAAGTAACTTCAGGATTACATCCAAATGAACTTATAATTATTGCAGCACGTCCTGCTATGGGTAAAACTGCCTTTGCTTTAAATCTTGCTACTAATATAGCAATGAATCAAAGTAAAGCTGTAGCTTTATTTAACATGGAAATGGGTGCTGAACAGTTAGCAATTCGTATGCTTGCTTCTGCAGGGCAAATTGAACAAAATAAATTAAAAAGAGGATATTTTGAACATAATGATTGGAAGAGAATTAATGAAGCGATGAGTAGACTTGGAGATACTAAGTTGTTTATTGATGATACACCTGGTATGACTATGTCAGAAATTAAGGCTAAATGTCGTAGACTTGCTAGTCAAAAAGATGGTCTTGCTATAGTTATTATCGACTACTTAACATTAATTCAAGGTTCTTCAAAGTATTCTGGTAATAGACAACAAGAAGTATCTGAAATATCTCGTTCTCTTAAAACAATGGCTATGGAACTTGAAGTACCAGTTATTGCTTTAGCACAGTTATCGCGTGGTGTTGAAGGTAGAGACGATAAAAGACCACTTCTTAGTGACTTAAGAGAATCTGGATCTATCGAACAAGATGCTGATATAGTAGCATTCTTATATCGTGATGATTACTATAATAAACAAGCTGCTGAAGATTCACAAATTAGTCAAAGTGAATTTATTATAGCTAAACATCGTAATGGTCCTACTAAAACAATTCCTCTTATCTTTAAGAGAAATACTAGTACATTTGAAAACTTTATTAATAAAGAAAATAGTGAAGAATAGAAAAAGGTGATCTATGAAAAAAGTAGCAGCGGGATTAATTTCATTAATCGTTGGTTGTTTCGTATTTTTTCTAGGGGTTGATACAAGAGCAAAATTAATACCAAATTACTTATATAGAGTTTATCTAGATGATCAAGTAATTGGTGTTGTAGATTCAAAAATTGAACTTGAAAAATATATTGATGAAAGAGAATCTAGTTTAAAGGATAAATATAGTGTAGATGATGTACATGTTCCTAATGGACTTGAAGTTAGAAAAGTAATTACCTTCTCTGATGAAAAGAACTCCGTTGAGGAAATATATAATAAAATATCTGAATTAAGAAGTTTTACTATTGATGGATATCAATATACTATAAAGAAAAAAGTTGAAGATGAAGAAGGAAAAGAAACTGAAGAAGATGTTTATATCTATACAGTTGATGAAAAAGTATTTGATGAATCAATTACTAATGTTGTAAAAGCCTTCGTTGGTGAAAAAAATCTTACAAACTTTGTAAATAATACTCAAGAAAAAGTAGTAGAAACTGGTTCAACATATAATGATATTTATATAGATAATGAAATTACTCATAAAGCAGTAAGAATATCTTCTGATGAGACTATTTTTACTAATAGTGATGATTTATCACAATATTTATTATTCTCTAATATTAAAAATAGGAAAAAGTACATTGTTAAAAAAGGAGATACCATTTCTTCAGTATCAGATAAAAATCATATCAACGTTGAAGAGTTTTTAATATCAAATCCTGATTTTACATCAAAAGATAACATGCTTTATGAAGGTCAGGTTGTTACAGTTGACTACCCTGATCCTATAGTTGATGTTATTGTAAATATAATTGAAGTTAAGGATGAAGTATCTAAATATAAAGTTGAAGAACATGAAAACAGTTCTCTTAATATGGGAATTGAAAAAGTTATTCAAGAAGGTCAAGATGGTATGAATAGAGTTACCAATAAGATCTTATATCGTAATGGTTTAATAGAAGGTACTGTTAACTTAAATACAGAGGAAATTAAACCAACAGTTAATAAGATTGTTGATATTGGTACTAGATATGTATCAGGTGTTGGTGGTAGATATTGGACAATGCCAACTAGAGGTATGATATCTGCTCAATTTGGTGAATGGCGTTATTCTGTTGCAAGACGTGGTCGTTATCGTCATACAGGTGTTGATATAGCAGGTGCAACATGGACTCCGGTATATGCTGCAAATAATGGTGTAATTACAATGCTTACTTCATCATATGGTACATACGGGTTATTTATAGCTATTAATCATAATAATGGTTATGGTACAGCATATGGACACTTAGCTGGTTTTGCAAGTGGTCTTAAAGTTGGATCTGTCGTAGAACGTGGTCAATTAATTGGATATATGGGTAATACAGGTGGTTCATCTGGTACTCACCTTCACTTTGAAGCATACTATGGTGGTTCACATCCAGGTTATGATGAATCTCGTTACTTTAACGGATTAAGTTTATTTAGATGATAAAATTTAGTGTATTATCAAGTGGATCTAAAGGAAATTGTACTTATATTGAAATAAATAATCATAAATATTTATTAGATATAGGAACCAATTTCCTTTATACTAATTCCAAATTAAAAGAACTGGATGTTGACTTTAAAGATATTGAAGGAATATTTATTACCCATTTACATATAGACCATATTGGTGGATTAAAAAGATTCTTAAAAGAACATGATTGTAAAGTATATCTTACTGAAAAAATGTTTGAAAATATAACAGATAAACCAAATAATGCTGTTATATATGAAGATATAATACCTTTTGATGGTTATAGTATTGAAACTATAAAGTTATCACATGATACACCTGACTGTAGAGGTTATATCTTTAGTGATAATAATTCATCACTTGTTTATATTACTGATACAGGATATATAAATAAGAAATATTTTGATAAACTAAAAAATAGAACAGCATATATACTAGAAAGTAATCACGATGTAGACATGCTTATGAATTCCAAAAGATTCTATCCTTTAAAGATGAGAATTCTTGGAGATGAAGGACATATTTGTAATAAAGATTGTGCTTACTATCTTTCTAATTTTATTGGAGATTCTACTAAGATGGTAATACTTGCTCATCTTAGTGAAGAATGCAATACTCCTGAACTAGCTTATAATGAAACAGTTACTATTATTAATGATAAAGATTTATTGATTGCTAAGCAAAACGAAAGAACTGAGTTGATAGAATTATGATAAAAATAATTTGTGTAGGGAAAATTAAAGAGAAGTTTTTTAGAGATGCTATAGAAGAGTATAAAAAAAGAATATCTAAATATACTAAATTAGATATAGTAGAACTTCCAGATTATGACTATGATAATAAATCTATAGTACTTGAAAAAGAAAGAGATAATATAATTAAATATATATCAAATAAAGACTATGTAATTACTATGGAAATAGAAGGAAACTTTTTATCAAGTGGAGAACTTGCTAATAAAATAGATAATACTTTTATTAATTATCCTAATATAACGTTTGTTATAGGTGGATCTTATGGTCTTCATGATGATATAAAAAAATTATCTAATTATAAATTATCTTTTTCTAAATTAACATTTCCTCATCAACTTTTTAGAGTAATATTACTCGAACAAATATATCGTTCATTTAAAATAAATAATAACGAAAACTATCATAAATAACCTGCTTTTTACAGGTTATTTTTCTTTTATGTAAATATACTATATTTTTCAAAAATATTACTTTATCATTATATATTTACACTTATAATATTTGATTTTTTTCTTAAAAACATATATAATTATATAGGAAGGTTTAATAAACCGGAGGTAAAATATGAATAAAATTATAATTGAAGGAAACAACATATTATCAGGTGAAATAAGTATAAGTGGTGCTAAAAATAGTGCTGTTGCTCTTGTTCCTGCATCGCTACTTTCTGATGATATAGTTGAAATAGATAATATTCCTAATATAACTGATATTGATGCATTAAATGAAATTCTTAAGTATTTAGGGGCAAAAGTAAAAAGAGATGGTTCTTTAATGACTATCGATTCTACTAATATTAAGAATAAGGAAATACCTGAAAGTATTTCAAGTAAACTTAGAGCTTCTTATTACTTTATGTCTTCCCTACTTGGAAAGTTTAAACATGTTGAAATGTATTTTCCAGGAGGATGCTCTATAGGTGCTAGACCTATTGATCAAACACTTAAAGGATTTAGAGCACTAGGTGCTACTGTTATTGAAGAAGGTAATAAATTCATTATTGATGCTGAAGAATTAGTTGGTGGTAATGTTACACTAGATGTTCCAAGTGTTGGTGCTACTATCAATACAATTCTTGCATCAGTTAAAGCAAAAGGTAGAACAGTTATTAATAATGCTGCTAAAGAACCAGAAATTGTTAATGTAGCTACATTTTTAAATCAAATGGGAGCAAATATTAAAGGCGCTGGTACTAGTAAGATTATTATTAATGGTGTTGAAAAATTAGGCAAATGTTATTCAGAAGTTATTCCTGATAGAATTGAAGCAGGTACTTATATAGTTGCTGGTGCTTTAGCAGGAGATAAATTGAAAATATCTAATATTATTCCAGAACATGTCGGTGCTCTACTTTCTAAATTAAAAGAAATAGGTGTTGATATGGAAGTTGGAGAAGATTATGTTGTTGTATCTAAAACAGATAATTTAAAACCAGTTAGAATAAAAACTCTAGGTTATCCTGGATTTGCAACTGATTTACAACAAATAATAACTCCCCTACTTGCAACTTGTAATGGTAAATCAGTACTTGAAGAAACTATTTATGAAAATAGATTCCAAAATGTACCTTATTTAAATGATATGGGAGCTAACATCGAAATAAATGGTCGTAAGATATTTATAAATGGCCCTACTACATTTAAAGGTGCAACTGTTAAAGCTACAGATCTTAGAGCTGGTGCTTGTCTTGTTATAGCAGGTCTTGCTGCTGAAGGTAAAACAACTATTACAAATGTTGAATATGTATTAAGAGGATATGAAAATATCATCGAAAAGCTTACAAATGTAGGTGCTAAACTTAAAATGGAAGAAGAATAATACTAAAAAGCATTATTTTTGTTGACTTTAAAACAATAATATTGTTATAATATAGGAGCAAAATTACTATGACTGAGAAATTTTTAAGTCATGGCGGAAGGAGATAAGATTTATGAAAAAGAATATCCATCCAGAATACGTTGATTGCAAAGTAACTTGTGCTTGTGGAAACACTTTCACAGTTAAATCTAGCAAATCAGAAATGTATGTAGAAGTTTGTGACAAATGTCATCCATTCTACTCTGGTAACAAAGAAACTGCTTCTAAAGCAGGACGTGTTGAAAAATTCAATCGTAAATATGGACTTGATCAAAAATAATATAGCTTTGCTATATTTTTTTGTAAACTGAAGCTGTCAAACAAGGTGTATAGTTTGACAGTTTTTTAATTTTATATATTGTAAATTAAAAATGACCTAGCTATAATGAAAATAGAAGGAGGACAGATAGATTGGTTAAGTAAAATATCCTACCTGATCAAACTGCGAGTAGATCAGATGGTAATGTTTGTGATACGTCAAGACCTAATGGTACGGTAAACTTCAAGTTTAAGGGCAATTATGAAGTAAACCATTATAATTATTTAGGTATTTGATATATGCTTAAGAATATTTAAATATATTTATTGGTTTATATATATTTATTCGACTTCATAAATTATTAGTTATCTTTAAACTATTTTACTTAAAATGCAGGTTATTAATTATTACATTGGGCCGTAATAATTATAATTAATAATTCTATTTGGGCATTGAATTATTAGTTATTAAAATCTGTAAAGTAATTTATAAAATTTATAAAAGAATAAAATTAAATAGTGTCAAACAAATAATCAATTTAAACTTTAAAAGTTATCTTTTAAAAAAGATGTAATGATATATATAGTATCCAAGGAAATGGTATAAGAAATTAAAGATTTAAATTAGGGATCGAGAGATATATCGTTAAGGATCTATTAAATATTAATTAATCTATTTATTTAATTATTTTTAAATCCCAAAGAAATGGTAAGTTTATAGTGAGAATAAAGGGGAATGTAGAGAATTATAATTAAGTTTTTGGAATAGTTAATATATTATTAAATTTTAAATAAGGAATATTTAGGAGGATTGAAAAATGAAATCTAATGTTGGATATAGTACATTAGAAAATGCTTTTGAAGCTGGTAAAGAAACTGCTGAAAAAGCATTAAATGGAATTAAAAACGGGAAATTAGGAATGCTATATACTTCAGTTGATTATGATCAATCTGAAGTAATGAAAGGTGTTAAATCTGTAGTTGGAGATATGCCAGTTGTTGGATGTACTTCATCAGCTGCTATTATTGTTCCAGACGGAGTTATAACATCTGATCATGGATTTGCAGGAATGCTAGTACTAGATGATGATAGTATGGTGGTTGCTGCAGCATCTAGTCCAGCTGGTAAAGATGCCAGAGCAATAGGACGTAAGGTTGCGGAAGAAGCTTTAGAAAAAGCTGGATTTGACTATGCACCATCTTATTATTATATGGTAGCTAGTCCAAAAGAAGAGGAATACTATAGTAAAGGTATTCAAGATGTTATAGGAGAAGTTCCATATTTTGGTGGATCTGCAGCAGATAATGCAGTTGCAGGAGACTGGTCTATATTTTTAAATGACAAATGTTTCTCTGATGGTGTTGCAGTTGTATTCTTCTATACAGAAAAACCGGTAGAAACAGTATTTACAGGAGCTTATAGAGAAAGTAATAACGTGGGTATTATTACTAAAGTCGAAGGCGATCGTAAAATAATGGAAATTAATGGAAGACCTGCTCTTGAAGTATATTCTGAATGGGTTGGTACTCCAGTTGATAAACTAAAAGGAATGGATTTACTTGTTGCTAGTATTCCAAAACCTTTAGGTATTAAAGATATTCAAGGTGACTTAACTGCTATACGTCACCCAATGGCTGGTAATGATGACTTATCAATATCAGTAGGAGCAAAAGTTGTTCCAAATACAGCTGTAATTCAAATGGAATCTACTATTGATGAAATGATAGATTCAACTGGGAATACAGTTAAAGAATTAAATAAAAAGTTAGAAGCTCCAGGTGCTTACTTCTTAATCCACTGTGGTGGACGCCGTTTGGGTATCGGTGACAGAATAGAAGAAGTTCATAAGCAATTAGTTAAAGAAACTAATGGAGTTCCATTCATAACAGTATTTACATTTGGTGAATATGGTTATAATGATCACACTCGTAATACATTAGGTGGTCTTATGTTATCGTTCACAGGATTTGAAAAATAGGAGCATAGAGTATGAAGAGTTTAATAGGAAAAAATTGGGTTGATTCAAAAGATGGCAAGGTTATAAATGTTTATAACCCTGCCACTAATGAACTTATTGATACAGTACCAAGTTTAACAAAAGAGCAAGTTGATGAAGCTGTTGCTGAAGCAAAGAAAGCTCAAAAAGCTTGGGAAGAAGTTCCTTTACATGAAAAAGGAAAAATTTTAATGAAGTTTGCTAGTTTAGTTGAAAGAGATAAAGAAGACCTTGCTCGTACTTTATCAAACGAAACTGGTAAACCTATTAAAGAAGCTAGAGCAGAAATTGCTAATATTCAAATTGGTGTTCCTGCTTATGTAGAAAAAGCTAAACACGAGTATGGTAATGTTGTATATAGAGGTAGTGAAGCTGGTCAAGAAAAAACAATCCAGTACACTATTCAACAACCACTTGGTGTAATGGTTGCAATTATACCATTTAACTTCCCTAGTGATATTTTTATTAATAAAATACCACCAGCACTTATAATGGGAAATGCTTGTATATTAAAACCAGCTAGTGTTAATCCTTTAACACTAACTAAATATGTAGAATTATTAAAAGAAGCTGGAGTACCAGACGGAGTTATTGAAGTAGTTCATGGTTCTGGATCTGTTGTTGGAAAAGCTTTAACATCCAACCCAGATGTATCAATAGTTTCTTTAACAGGTTCAACTGAAGCAGGTATAGATGCTGCTAAAAATGTTGTTGAACACTGTGGTCATAGTTCACTAGAACTAGGCGGAAATGACGCATTCATCATTTGTGCAGATGGTGATTTAGATTTAGCAGTTAACGAAACTGTATGGGGTAGACTATATAATACTGGTCAAGTGTGTTGTGCATCTAAACGTTTCTTAGTAGAAAATAGTATAAAAGATGAATATATTAATAAAATGGTTGAAAAGATTAAATCATTAAAGGTAGGTATGCCTTCAGAAGAGGATACTGATATCGGATGCTTAGTTAGCGAAGATGCTGCTATAGAAGTTGAAAAACAAGTTAATGCTACTGTCGAAGCCGGTGCAAAAATTGTTATCGGTGGTAAAAGAGATGGTGCATTCTATGAACCTACAATATTAGATAATGTAACTAAAGATATGGATGTTGCAAAAGACATGGAAATCTTTGGACCGGTTATCTCGGTTATCGGATTCGATACTATAGATGAAGCTATAGAAATAGCTAACCAATCAAAATTTGGTTTAAGTGGTGGTATCATAACTAAAGATATTAGTAAAGCCTTAAGAGCATCTGAAAAGATGGAATGTGGTGGCTTCGTAGTAAACGGAGCAAGTTTCTTTAGATCATTTGAACAACCATTCGGTGGATGGAAATATTCGGGAATTGGTAACGAAGGTATCATGAGTACCTTAAAAGAAATGTCTCGTACTAAGACCGTTATTTTAAAAAATGTTATAAAAGAATAAAAAGGTAAAAGGTTCCTATTAGGAACCTTTTATTGTATAATGATTATAGGTGATAATAATGAAAATATGTATTGCAAATGACCATAGAGGTGTACAAAGAAAGAAACAGTTAGTAAAATTCCTTGAAAAACAAGGATATGAAGTAATAAACTTAGGTACAGATAGTACTGAAAGTACTGATTACCCTATTTATGCCTTTAAATTAGGTAAAATAGTTGCAAATAAAGAAGCTGACTTTGGTATCCTTTTATGTCGTACAGGTATAGGAATGTCTATAGCTGCTAATAAAGTTAAAGGAATAAGATGTGCTAAAGTAAATACCATTGAAGAAGCAAAACTTACTAGAATTGATAATAATTCTAATGTTATTGCTATCAAATATAATATTAGTTTATTAAAATCAAAGAAATTATTAAAAACATTTATAGAAACAGAAACTTCTATGGATGAACGTCATGTAAGACGTAGAAATTTAATAGATAATTATAATGATTAAGTCTATATTATATGCTATTACTTTTTTACTATCTTTATATTCTTTAACAGCAATCGATTATAATAAATTTGTTAAGAAAACTAAGATTACTGAAATTAAGCTATTAATGCTTCTTCTTTCTCTATCGGTAGCTTATTTAAGTACAAATTTTTTATATGATTTTATTAATAATTTTATTAACTAGGATGAATTATATTCATCCTTTTTTGTGTTATACTATATTTGGTGATGAACGTGAATTTAATTATAGATAGATTAGATCATCAAGGAAGAGGAATTGGATATATTAATAAAAAAATATGTTTTGTTGAAGATGCTCTACCAGGTGAAGAAGTTGAAATAAATATTGTTAAAGAGAACTCAAAAATTTATGAAGCAACAGTAAAAAAATATATCAAGAAAAGTGATAAAAGAGTTACTCCAGAATGTCCTTATTATGACGTTTGTGGTGGGTGCAATTTACTTCATTTAGGGTATAATGACCAGTTAGCCTATAAGCAGGAAAAAGTCGAAAATATACTCTCTAAATACGGAAATATAGATCCTTCTCTAATTGGCAAAATTGTACCTAGTCCTGAACAATTTAACTACCGTAATAAGGTCTCTTTAAAGGTAAAAAATATAGCCGGTTTTTATAAAAATAAAACTAATGATATTGTTAAAATTGATGAGTGTTTATTAGCATCAAAACCTATAAACAAACTTATTAAAAAGATTAATGAGTTTGGAAAATTAGAACACATTTCAGACATTGTTATTAAGGCAATGAGTGATGAAGAAGTAATGCTTATTATATATACAGATTCTTGTAAAGATGTTGACACTTTTGCAGAGTATATGAGTGATTTTGTAAAAAACATCATTATTTTTGGAAATAATAAGCAAGTATCTTCAACTAATAAAAGTAATATAATTGCAAGATTGGGTAAAAAACAGTATATTGTAAATCCTTTATCATTTTTTCAGATTAATTTAGCTCAAACTCTTAATATTTATAACAAAATTAATGAGTATGTTATAAAATCGAAGTCAAATAATTTACTTGATTTATACTGCGGTACTGGAAGTATTGGAATCTTTGTAAGTGATAATTGTGAGTCTTTAACTGGAGTAGAAATTATCAAAGAAGCAATCGAAAATGCTAAAGAAAATGCTAAGTTAAATGGAGTAAAAAATTCATCTTTTTATGTCGGTGATACTAAGCTAGTTTTAGATAAAATTAACTCTAATTTTGATACAGTAATTGTTGACCCTCCAAGAGCTGGTCTTGATAAAAAAGTAGTCGATGATATTATTAAAATTTCCCCTTCTACCCTAGTCTATTTATCATGTGATCCTATGACTCTTGCAAGGGATTTAAAACTTCTTTCTGAGAAGTATGAAATAGTAGAAGTTACTCCTTATGATATGTTCCCAAATACATATCATGTAGAGACATTAGTTCTTCTTAAAAAGAAATAAATTATACTTTGATTTATCCAAAGATTTTGGTGGATTATATCTTCTGAGAAAAAAATATTTTGAAGTCGAAATTTTCGACTTCAAATATAATTACTTTGTCTAGATCTAACCATAGAGTATATACTGTAAAAGGTGTATATGCTCACCATGATATTTAAACTAAAAAAAACTATTACCAGCTGTAATATAGATAATAACTAATATATATGATAAAATCTAATTAAACATTTAAAGGAGATTTTATGGGAATTATTATTAGCGGTTTTGCCGGAATAGGTAAAACAACATTGCAAAAGAAGTATAAAGGTGTAATTGATTTAGAGTCGTCTGACTATAAATGGATTTACGATGATAATATAGATAATCTAGATAAAGAACAAAGAAAAGGGGTTACAAATAGAAAGCAAAATCCTTTATGGCCTCTTAATTATGTTGAGGATATTATAAGAAAGTCTTATGAATACGATATTGTTTTAATTTCACAAGATCTAGATATGAGAAATGCATTAAAGGAAACTGGTAGTAAGTATTATGTTTGTTTTCCTAAAAAAGAGAGTAAAAGTGATTTTATAAAGCGTTATAAAGATAGAGGTAATAATGAAAGATTTATTAATCTAGTAAGTGAAAACTTTGAAAACTGGATTGATGCCTTAATGAGTGAAAATAATAAAATCATTATGAATAAAGGTGAATATCTTGAAGATACACTTATTAGATATGGATTTATTAATAATAATCCAGAAATTGGTTTTCAAAAAAGAAGGAATGATTAAATATGGCAAGTACGAAAAGTTATAGAGATTTTATTATAGAGCAATTATCCCTTCTTGATGATATTACCTGTAAATCAATGATGGGAGAATATCTTTTATATTATAAAGGAAATCTTTTTGGTGGAATATATGATGATAGATTCCTTGTGAAAATAGTAGAAAGTAATAAAAAATATAATATGGAAGAAGTTATCCCCTACCCTAATGCTAAACCAATGTATTTAGTCGAAGATGTAGATAATATGGATGCTTTAAAAGAAATAGTTTTAGATACATATAATGACTTAATAATAAAGTAAAAGACTGACATTTCAGTCTTTTTATATGTTATAATCGTTACTAGAGGTGTAACAATGATAAAAGTTATAGATTTACATAAATCATATGGTGATAAAAATAATAAAGTTGAAGTATTAAGAGGAATAGATTTAGAAATAAAAGATGGTGATTTTACTGTTATATTAGGACCTTCTGGATCAGGTAAATCTACCCTACTAAATGTTATCTCAGGCCTTGAAAAAACTGATAAAGGTAAGGTTTTATATAACGATTCTGATATAACTAAACTTAATGATAAAGAATTAACTGAGTTTAGAAAAAATAATATTGGTTTTATTTTTCAACAGTATTATTTACTTCAAAATCTTAATGTAGATAAAAACGTTAGAATGGGAGCGGATTTAATATCTAATAAGGATTATAAAGATATTATAAAAGCAGTAGGACTAGAGAATAAGTTAAATAAGTACCCTTCTGAATTATCTGGTGGTGAACAACAAAGAGTTGCTATAGCAAGAGCTTTATCTAAAAAGTCTAAAGTATTATTTCTAGATGAACCTACTGGAGCACTTGATGAAGAAACTGGTAGATCAATACTTGATTATATAGTTAAGTTACAAAAAGAAGAAAAGTTTACTATAATAATGATTACTCATAATGAAAATATTGCTGAAATGGCTAATACTATTGTTAGAATTAATTCTGGTAAAGTAGTAGATATTAAAAATAATAAGAACCCTAAATCAGCATATGAAATTGGGTGGTAATATGATAAGTATTAAAGATATACTTAAAAATATTGGAATAGTAGCAATGACTATGTGTGCTACCTTAGTATCCACCTTATTTATTAACTTTTCGATTGATTTAAAAAGTATAAGTGATTTAGTTACTGAAGAAGGTAAAGCTTTATATGATGCACAACTTATGACAAGTAAAGTTGTTGTTGGAGTAACAGGTGGATGTCTACTACTAACTACTTTAGTTACTCTATTCTTTTATATAAAAATATATATTGATAATCACAAAAGTGAACTTGGTATATTAAAAGCACTTGGATATTCAAATATAAGTATTTCTAAGAAATTTAGTGCTTTTGGATTATCAGTATTTGTTGGAACTCTACTTGGATATATAACTGCCCTACTAATGATGAATTATTATTATGATGTTCAATTAAGTGGTGGATTACTACCTATATTTAAACCTTCTTATCACATAGAATTACTAATTTATTTAGTTATTATTCCATCAGTTATATTTTCTATAATATCAGTTCTTTATTCATATAAAAAATTAAAGACACCTGCTTTAGATTTAATAAAAGGTATTACTAAAACTAAAGTAAAAAGAGTATCAATTGATGATAATAAATCTTTCTTAGAGCAAGTTAAAATAACTACCTTTAAAGAAAAGAAATCATTAGTTTTCTTTATAGGATTTGCTGTATTTTGTTTTGCTGATCTTATTCAAATGGGATTTAGCATGGATAAGTATGCATCTTCTTTAATGAAGTGGATGATGTATATTATAGGTATTATTCTATCTGCTGTAACAATGTTATTAGCTATGAATACATTAATAAAGAATCAAAAGAAAAATATTGGTATGATGAGAGTTTATGGATATCAAATGAAGGATTGTAAGAAATATATCCTTAATAGTTACAAAGTGACAGCTTATATAGGATTTATATTAGGTACTATATATCAGTATTTCCTTCTTAAAATAATGATAGAAGTAGTATTTAAAGATATAGAAGTTCCTGCTTATACATTTAACTATAAATTATTTTTTATAACACTATGTATATTTGCTGTAATCTACGAATTATTAATAGAATACTATTCCAAAAAATTAAATAAGATTCCAATTAAAGAAATTATGTTAGATTCTATTTAAAAAAATAATCAAAAATTATTTATTGTGATATAATAGTTGCATCATGGGGTGATGGTATGGCATTATTAGATATAAATTATGATAATTTAACAGGTGAAGAAATTAAAAATTATTTAGAATATTTTAAAGAATGTAGAAAAATTTCTCCTCTAACACCTGAAGAAGAAGGACAAAATAAATTACTTACTGAATTATTTGTAATTGGTAAGTATAAGGAAGAAAGAGACAATAAATTAAGACTTACTACGGATAAATTCAATAATGTTGAATCTATGCGTGATTATTTATATTGCCAAAGTTTTGGTGAATGTGTTAAGGATAGCGAAGGTAATTATTCTTTATCTTCTAATTCACCACTTTTAGGTAAAACGGTTAATATGAAATTGTTAGATGGTATTTATAGAGTACCTGTTACTACTTTTAATAAAAAAATGTCTTATGATATGTATGAAACCGAAGATAAGCTTTCAGATTTACTTGGTGATAAATTTGATGAAAAGACTAAAAAAGAATATGAAGAAATATCAGATATTAATTCACACGAGTATATATTTGCAAGATTTGATCATAACAAACCAACCGTAGTTACTGAAGTTATTTCCAAAAAAGAAATTCCTTTATATATTGAAGAAGGAGAAGAAAAAGAAAAGAAGAGTCTAGATGATATATTTAAAGGGCCTTTTAAAATTGGAGTTCAAGATGAAAGTGGTAATATTGAACCATACGAGTTTAATACATTTGCCGAATTTAGAGAATTTTTCATTAAGCATTTTGGAATGGAAGCATATAAAAAATATGAAGATGGTTTAAAAAAAGAACTTGGATTAGATAAAGAAGAACCACAAAAGTCAGAGTTACAAATTGTTGTTGATATAGCTAATGTTCCTTCATTTAGTGCGTATGTATCATTAACTGATGGTCCTGTTCGTTTCTTTGATGCTGAAAAACTTGAAAATATGGATGATCCAGAATTTTCTAATTATATTCGTATGAATGAAAAACATGAAATGATAATGAGATTAAATTTACTTGAAAAGACAGGATTAAAGGAAAAATGTGAGTTTGTTTTTGAACATCTAGATGTAAATAGGGATGAAATAGAACAAGAATATATCAATAAAGTTATAAGATTTAAAAATAAATAGGTTTAAAATAACCTATTTTTTTGTTATAATTATAAAAGATAGGAGAATGTGAAATGAAAATAAAAATTGGTAGTGAAAGATTAGTATATATAGTTATTATTGTTATTATTGGAGCATTTGTTCTTAATATGAAACAAATATATAACTTTATGGATAAATTAAAACGTGGAGAGTTCTTTAAAAAGACTCATGTTGCTACTAAATCAGATGATGTAGTAGTACCTGTAGAAGATTCTTATGAGATAGTTACTCCAACCGGAGATATACTTTATATTTGTAATCTAAAAGAAAGTGATAGTACAAGTAATGAAAAAAATGTTACTGTATCTTTATACGGATATGATGGTATATTAAGTGGTATAAAACAAGTTACTGCTTATGATAGTTCTTCTGCTGATTCAGCAAATTATCTTTACTCTGAAAGTAGTAAATATAATGAGTTAAAGAATTCTAACAAAAGTATAAAAGGATTTAGTGTTGAATATAAAATGTCAGGTACTACATCCCTTTCTACTACAGTAGCAATCGATTTAACTAAAACAAGTGTAGATAATATTACTTCTACTCATTCAAGTATTCTTTATTTAAAAGGTAAATTAAATGATACTGTAGAAGATTTAGTAAAAGAATATAAAGAAGGAGGTTTTACTTGTGGACAACAATCAAACTAATGTAACTCCTGAAACAGTAGCACCTGCGCAAGTAGAAGCAGTACCTGCCCCTACTCCAGCTCCAGCGGCTCCTGAGGTTCCTGTAACTCCATCAGTTCAACCAGTAGAACCTGTACAACCTGTACCTGTAGAACAAGCACCGGTTACTCCAGAAGTTCCTGGTACTCCAGTAGCAGCTCCTGCAGCTCCAGCATCAGATGTTGTAACATCAGGTACTGCAACTGAAGAAGAAATTGAAATAGATGCTTCTAAACCTAATGTAGAAGTTCTTGATGAGTATGCTATTAATAAAGATGTAGAAGAATCTAAGTCAAAAAATAAGAAAAACTGGACTTTTATAATATTATTCTTTGCAATACTATTTATTGCAGTATTTGCATTTAAATATATTATTAAATATATTGGAATTTAAAAAAGAACACTTTATACTAGTCAACTAAAAGTAGACAACTAAAAAAGACATTTTAGAACCCTAATTCAGATTTATATTGAATTGGGGTTTTATAGTTTAATGCATAACTTGGTCTTTCATTATTATAGTAATCAATGTATAATTTAATTAGATTTGGAACGTCATTAGAATGTTTTAAATCAAAATCTATAAACAATTCTTCTTTAATCCCACCGTTTAATGACTCGTTTACTGGATTATCTGTTGGAGTACCAGCTCGACTCATTGAACGTTCAATATTGAAATCATTAAGGAGATTGTTATATGACTTAGAAGAATAAACTGAACCTTGATCAGTGTGTAAAATGATTGGTTCATTAATTTGTTCTTCTTTTATTTTGTTTAAAACTTGTTTTAATCCATCATAATATGAAGTAATTGCTCCTTTTCTGGCAGCTAATCCATATCCCAATATTTCTTTGTTCCACGCATCAAAATACATTGTTAATTCATAATATGTTCCTTTTACTCTGAATGCGGTCATATCTGATACGATTACTTGATATGGCCTAGTTAAATATTTCCAACCATTCCATACCAAGTTGCTGTATTTTTCGTGCTCTTCTTCTGGTTTTTTCCATTGATAATGCTTACCTTGATATCTTATATTTTCATACTTACATAATCTATGAACATAATTATCAGTATAATAAACACCATATATATTTCTAATGTGGTTATTAATCCACCTATAACCATGTGATTTATGCTTGTTATGAACTTTTTTAATAAGTTCTAAATCACTTTGCCTTGACATTTCTCTTAAACTAGGATTTTCTTTTCTATATTTCCATTTATAGTATCCAGATCTACTTACTGTCATATAATCACATAATAATTTCACACCATATTTATTTTTATATTCATCAACTATTTTGTATTCTTGTCGAATGTAGTAACGAATTCCTTTTCGGCCCCAACTCCTTTCACCATATAACCTTTTTTTAATCTAGCAATCTCAATTTCTTTTTTCATTAATTCTAGTTCAAGTTCTTCTATTTTATTTTTAGGTTTTCTTAAATGTATTCCCGCATGTGGATTCTTATATTTTGACCTGCCAGTGTTTGATATTAAACCTTCTAATCCGTTTTTTTGATATTTATCATTCCAACGATAAATTATCCTCATTGCGATATCATATTCACTGGCCAACTTTTTTATTGATTCGCCATTTAGATATCTTTTAAGAATCATTTCTTTTTCTTCAGGTGATTTCATGTTATTCTTTCTCATACTTTATCCTCCTTAATTACATTATTACACAAAAAAATGTAAACAGTGTCTTTTTTAACTGTCTACATTTAGTTTATCACTTCACTTATGTGTTCTTTTATTTTTGTATTGATAAATTAATAATTAAATCCATATCATCATCATTAGCCATGATGTTTTTATGTTCATTATTACATTTTGTACATTTATATAATATTTTGTATGTATCCTTAAATTTTTCTATTCCTACTGGCTTTAGTAATCCTTTGCACTCATTTGCCCTATCACCTGGGTTGATATCTACATGTTTTGAGTATAGGCAGTATGGACAGTGATCTCTAGCTGTATAGTTTAGAGTACTCACTTCTTTACCACAATTTTCACATACAAAATTTTCATCTCTCATAGTAAAAGTTTTCATTATCTCACCTCTTTAATTATAACATATTTTATTTAAAACCAATAAATATTATGATATAATTAAAGAGACTTGAAGGTGAATATATGGAGTATTTAGTTGAGATAAATGATTTTGAAGGCCCACTAGATTTACTTCTTCATTTAATTAAACAATCAGAAATGGATATATATGATATAAATATTGAAGAGATAACTGAACAGTATTTAAATTATATAAATCGTATGGAAGAAATGAATTTAAATGTTGCTAGTGAATACCTAGTTATGGCTGCAGAATTAATGGAAATTAAGTCTAGTAGTTTACTTCCTAAAAGAGATACTACATCTACTGAAGATGATAATTATGAGGAAGATCCTAGAGAGGCACTAATAAATAGATTAATTGAATATGAAAAATATAAAAATGTATCATCTTCATTAAAAGAATTTGAGTTAGAACGTCAAAA
Source organism: Bacilli bacterium (assembly GCA_016283075.1). Lineage (GTDB taxonomy): Bacteria > Bacillota_I > Bacilli_A > RF39 > UBA660 > RGIG4266. Next base: position 18,051 of record JAEEMF010000046.1, read on the forward strand.
ATCATTTACAAGAGAATCATCTGATTTAACAGAACTACTTAATATAGAACAAAATAAAGTAGATGAAACTTTTGATATGAATGATTTAATAAGTGCATTTAATGAAATGCTTAAAAGAAATGAACTAAATAAACCATTAAATACTAAAGTTACCACTAAAGAATACTCAATTAATGAACGTAGTAAACAAATTAAGAATATATTAAAAACAAAGAAAAAAGTTGAATTTACAGAACTTTTTGATAATTTTTCTAAAGATTATGTAGTTGTAACATTCTTATCTATTCTAGCTATGGCTAAAGATAAAGAACTACATATTACTCAGGAAAAGAATTTTGATAAAATACTTATTGAAGAAGGTGAATAAATGGAACAACTTGGTGTATTAGAAGGTCTTCTATTCGTTGTAGGTGACGAAGGAATAAGTGAAGAACGTCTTTTAGATGTGTTAAAAGTAAATAAAGAAAGACTTGATTATTTAATAACTAAATTAAGTGAAAAATATGAATCACCTGAATCAGGTTTATCTATTGAAAAATATGCTGATAAATTTAAATTAACTACTAAGAAAGAACATAATTCATATTATGAAGAAATAGTAGAAATAGAAAAGAACTCTGAATTAAGTAATTCGGCTTTAGAAACACTTGCTGTTATAGCATATAACTCCCCTACTACACGTTCCTTTGTAGATAGTATTAGAGGATTAGATAGTTCTTATCAAATTAAGAAACTATTATATCGTAATTTAATTAAAGAAGTTGGTAGATCTGATTTACCAGGTAGACCTATTCTTTATTCAGTAACTGATGAATTCTTAGATTATATGGGGCTATCTTCATTAAGTGATTTACCTGAAATTACTGAACCCGAAATAGAAATAGATAATGAAAAAGACTTATATGAGTCTAAATATACTGAATAATTTTTAATTTGTTAATTATATTATTTGTGATATAATTAACACATATGCCGGTATGATGGAATTGGTAGTCATGCTTGACTCAAAATCAAGTGAGTTATCTCGTGTCGGTTCGAGTCCGACTACCGGTACCAATAAATTTTTATAATTATTAAAAAGTACTTGATATATTTTAAAAAACTTGATAAAATACTCTCGTACTTTGCAAATGGCGAAATTGGTGAAGTGGTTAACACGGCGGATTGTGGTTCCGTTATGCAAGGGTTCGATCCCCTTATTTCGCCCCATTTTTAAAGAAAAAGAAGAGTTATACTCTTCTTTTTTTATTCTTTTATAAGTTTTTTATCTCTTTCTTCTTCACATAATGATTTAAGATCTTTTTCACATGATTCTTCGCATACTTCATAGCGTGCAACTGATTTTGTTATATCTTCGAATTTTTTAGATGGTATATAAACCATTATTTGTCCTATACCTATTCCTATAAAGAAACAAATAAGTTCAACTGAAACAGCGTTATTAGGTATTTTCGCTTTAACTTTATCTTCTTTATCGATAACTGTTATTAATAGTTCACTTGTTTCTTTAGCACTTTTTTCTTGTTCTGTTAAATTTGTTTTTACTTCATTTGTAGTTGAATATGCTTCTCCAAATAATTCAACTAGATTTACAATTTTCTTTTCTTCATCATCTAAAGACATATATCCTTTAAATAGTTTGATATTATCTTCATCGATTTTGAACTCAGATATTGTTCTTTCATAGTTACCATCAGCATTTTTAACCCATTTAGAATATGTTATATATTTAGGTGGTACTTTATCTGTATTTCTAACATATGTTTTACTATTAGATTCTACAACATGTGGATAAAGTGTATCATCTTCTATAATTCCCTCAGCATCTTCATCACGTGTATAAGATATTTCGTTTTTAGCAACCATTTTAGTTAAGTTACCATCATATTTAATACCATTAATAGCTAGCCCACATAACATTGCTGGGATTACTGGACTAAATCCTTTTACTAGTAACATTTTGAATTGTTTAGCTTTATTGCTTTTTAAATCAACTTTACAATCGGCAAGCATTAATGCTTCTTTTCTGAATTCATCATTATTTTTAATATCCTCGATACCTTCCAAGTTTAATCCAGTATCTTCTATTACTTTTGCTATCTTTTCATCATCAGATAGATTTTTCTTAGGAAACTTCCCTATTATGTTTTTTAAACTAAATTTCTTTTCATTGTCTAAGTCTACTACTTTTAAATCTTTTTTCTTTTTCATTTTCATATTCTCCCCTATCAATTTGCTTTATTTTATAAAAAATAATGAGATATGTCAATTCTAATATGATATAATTATCTTAGATATATAAGGAGGATTTATGGTTAAAGAGTTTAAAGAATTTATTTCAAGAGGAAATGTTATTGATTTAGCTGTTGGTGTTATTATAGGTGGTGCTTTTGGAAATATTGTTACTTCACTTGTTAATGACATCATTATGCCAATTATTGGTATGATTATTGGAGGTATTAACTTTAGTAGTCTTTCTATCACTGTTGGTAAAGCATCTATTGCATATGGTAATTTTATTCAAAATGTTATTAACTTCTTAATAATAGCTTTATGTATTTTCTTTGTTGTTAAGTTTATGAATAAACTTGCTAGTTTAAAGAAAAAAGAAGAAAAGCAAGAAGCTGCTAATGAAGAAGCTAAACCTTCTGAAGAAGTATTACTTCTTAAAGAAATTAGAGATTTATTAAAGAAGAAAAAATAATGAAAAAATCTAGAGTTTATTTAGCAATAGCTGTAATTACCTATTTAATATTAATGATTGTAAAAAAATTAGTTGGTATGCCTGACCTAGTATATTTAATGGTTATGGCATTTACTATTGCTGTAGCAATTACTGCAATAAGAGAACAAACTAAAGAAGGAAAATAATCCTTCTTTTTTAATATGTAAAATTAGCACTTACGTATTGACACTGCTAATTAATAAGACTACAATATATAGTGTATTTGATAGGAGGAATATAAATGAAAAAGAAACAATTTAAAGCAGAATCTAAAAAATTATTAAATTTAATGATTAATTCTATTTATACAAATAAGGATATATTTTTAAGAGAATTAATATCTAACTCAAGTGATGCAATAGATAAGTTATATTTTAATTCCTTAACAAATAAGAAATTAAAGGTAGATAAAGATAAACTAGAAATAGATATTAAAATAGATAAAGATGGTAGAAAACTAATTATTTCTGATAATGGTTGTGGTATGTCTAAGGAAGAACTTGAAAATAATTTAGGTACTATAGCTGAATCAGGATCTATGTTATTTAAGAGTGAAAATAAGAATGAAAATATAGATATTATAGGTCAGTTTGGAGTAGGGTTCTATTCAGTATTTATGGTTGCATCTAATGTAGATGTTATAAGTAAAAAATATGATAGTGATGAAGCTAATATTTGGTCTTCTTCTGGAGAAGATGGATATACTATTACTGAAGGTAAGAAGGATACTATAGGTACTGATATCATTATTACTTTAAAAGAAGATGATGATGAATATGAATACTCTAAATACTTAAATGAATATGAAATAGAAGAGTTAATTAAGAAATATTCTAACTATATTCATTATCCAATTAAACTTGAAAAAAATGAGAAATTAGAAGTAATGAATAGTATTACTCCTATATGGAAAAAAGATAAATCATCTATTAAAGATGAAGAATATAATGAATTTTATAAGAGTGCATTTAATGATTATGAAGATCCTTTAGAAGTAATTAATTATAGTGCAGAAGGAACTTCTAACTTTAAAGCCTTATTATTTATTCCTAAACATGCTCCATTTAATCTTTATTCTAAAGATTATAAAAAGGGACTTCAGCTATATTCAAGTGGAGTACTTATAATGGATAAGTGTGAAAACTTAGTTTCCGATGAATTTAGTTTTGTTAAAGGACTTGTTGATAGTGAAGATGTATCTCTTAATATTTCAAGAGAATTATTACAACAAGATAAACAAGTTAGTATAATTGCTAAAAATATTGAAAAGAAGATTACTAAAGAATTAAGTAATATGCTTGAAAATGATAGAGATAAATATAATGAATTCTATAAAGAATTTGGTACTCAAATGAAGATATCATTATATAACTCTTTTGGAGCAAATAAAGATACTTTAGAGGATTTATTAATGTTCTATTCTTCTAAAGAAGATAAACTTGTTACTTTAAAAGAATACTTAGATAATATGAGTGAATCTCAGGATAAGATTTATTATGCAGTAGGGGAAAGCATAGATAAGATAAAACTTCTTCCTCAAGTAGATGAAGTACTTGAAAAAGGATATGAAGTATTATATTTAACTGATTATGCTGATGAATTTGTAATTCAAGTATTAAGAGATTATAAAGAAAAAGAATTTGTAAATGTATCTAATGCTGACTTATCAGTACTTACTGATGAAGAAAAGAAAGAAATAGAAAAGATTAATGAAGATAATAAAGATTTATTAAATAAATTATCCGAACTATTAAAAGATAATGTATCTAAAGTTAAATTTACTAATTCTCTTAAGAACCACCCAGTATGTTTAACAACAGAGGGAAATATTTCAACAGGTATGGAGAAAATCTTAAATTCTATGCCTACTAATGAAAAGTTTACTTCTACAAAAGTATTATCTATAAATATAAATCATCCAATTGCAGATAAATTAAAAGATTTATATAAAAATGATTTAAAAGCATTTGAAGATTATTCTAAAATACTATATGCTCAATCTCGTTTAATAGAAGGGCTTTCTATTGACAATGCAAATGAGATTAGTGATTTAATATGTAATTTACTATCAAAATAAAGTGAAAATATGATATACTTTTACTAGGTGATAAATATGATAGATACTAATGATAAAACTCAAATTGATGCATATAAGGATAAACTTAATTTCTTACAAAAACAAATAACTAATAATGGTTATGATGAAGATAAATTAAGATTTGTTATTACATGTAACATGTTTCCTAAAGATGGTGTTATTTTACCTTCTGGAAAAGAACCTTATGTATTTAAAAATCCAAATTGCTCTTTAGGAGTTGTTGTAAGAGAAAGAATTAAGAAAGTTGATGGAATAAGTGAATACGATACTGAAAAGATGGAAACACTTAAGAATCAATCTGAAAAATATATGCCTTATAGTACAAAGTTTGTATCTGTAGTATATGGTGCTATTAATGGTTTATATGCTGATTATTTTGCTACTAATTTTATAATTATAGATAAGTTTAAAAATATAGTACAAAATAGAAATATATTATCATTAAAACCTGAAACATGTTTATTTGTAAATCAAGTTGAACTTTCTAATGAAGCAGTTATTTTAATAAATGCTGATAAGTATGAAAGTTTAAAAGTAAGATATCCAGAACTAGCTAGATATAATGTAATTCAGTATAAAGGTGATGCTAGTACAGCACTTGCTATGCAACTTGTTAAAGATGATGTAGTACCTGAAAAGATGACTAAGGATTATGTATGTGATTCAGTTACATCTGATAAATTAGTGGATTTTGTTACTGAATACGCATCTAAAAATGGTATTGGTACTGGAAGATATATTGATACAGAATTCTTTAAATCTGATCAAGAAAAAACTACTAAGTTACAACAAATATTTGATGAAGCATTTTATTCATTTTTACTAAAGAGAGTAAATATTCCTGAATCACATTATGCTGAACTTCTAAAAAGATTATGTGAAGGAGATTCATATGACTCAGATAATTTAATTATTCTAGATGGAATAATTGAAAGTATAGGAGCATCTGGAATTCTTTCTATAGTAAATGAATTTAATAGTAAAATAGATGATAATATTAGTAAGGGAATTCATCCTACTAATGAAGGATTACTTGTAAAAGGTAAAATAGAGTTAAATTAACTCTATTTTTTTACGTAAAATATATATCTTGCAAAAATGTTACTTAAATGATATACTTATTTTAGGTGATAATATGAAAAAGAATAAAGAAGAGGCAATTAAGCTTATAAAGAAAAAACTAAATAATGACAGTTACTTAACATATGATGAGATATCTTTAATAACTGGTTATCACACTAAATATTTATTTAAATTAAAAAATGAAATAATTAATGGTACTATTAAGTTAGAACATGGTAATAAGAATAAAAAACCACATAATGCTTTACCAGAAGAAGAAGTACAAAAGATAAGACAGCTATATAGTAGATCTTCTGCAAGTATTAGAAAGTTTTGTAAATTCTATGGTAAACATAGCTACTCATGTATTTATAACATTGTGGAAGATATTGAAAAGGAAAAGAGAAAGTAGTGAACTTTCTCTTTTTTTAGTAGTGTGATATAATTAATATAGAGAATGGATATGACATGATAATATGAGAATATCATTAATTGATTGGAGGATGATTATATGAAATTTAATATTAGAGGTCAAAAAATTACTGTTACAAAGGCTATTAAAAGCTATGTAGAAGAAAAGATAGGAAAACTTGATAAGTATTTTTCTAATCCAGATGATTTAACAGCAAACATTCTTGTAAAAGTAAGAGGTAATGATCAAATAGTAGAAGTTACTATTCCAACAAAGATTGTAGTACTAAGAGCTGAAGAGGCTAATGATGATTTATATGCTTCTATAGATTTAGTACTTAGTAAATTAGAAAGACAAATAAGAAAGAATAAAACTAAGATGTTATCAAAACCTAATAAAGGTAATTTTGATGCATTTAACTTAGATTTTGATGCAATAAAAGAAAAAAATAATAAGATAGTAAAAAGAAAAACTTTAGATACAAAACCTATGAGTGAAGAAGAGGCAATTCTTCAAATGGAACTTGTAGACCATCCATTTTTTATCTTTAGAAATTCTAAAAATGACAATATAGATGTAGTATATAAAAGAAAAGATGGTAATTACGGAATAATCCAAACTAAATAAGGCTTTTAAAGCCTTTTTTTATTATATAAAACCTATAAATCTCTTTTATTTTAAAAGAAAATTTGGTAAAATATTAGTTATATTGGAGGATGATATGATGAATTTTTTAAAGAAAATTTTTAATCATGAATATAAAGAATTAGAATCATTTAAAGTTAAAGCAAATGCTATAGATGCTTTAGATGAAAAAATGAGTAAATTATCTGACGAAGAATTAAAAGGGAAAACTGAAGAGTTTAAAAATAGATTAGCAAATGGTGAAACACTTGAAGATATTTTAGTAGAAGCTTTTGCTGTTGCAAGAGAAGCAGCGTTCCGTGTTAATAATCAAAAACCATTCTATGTACAATTACTTGGTGGTCTTGCTATTCACTATGGTAATATTGCTGAAATGCGTACAGGTGAAGGTAAAACACTTACAGCTATTTTACCAGCTTATGTTAATGCATTAACTGGTGAAGGTGTTCATATAATTACAGTTAATGAATACTTAGCTAGCCGTGATGCTGAATGGAACGGAAATATATTTAGATTTCTAGGATTAACAGTAGGAGTAAACTTAAGAGACTTAACTCCAAGTGAGAAAAAAGAAGTTTATAACTGTGATATCGTTTATTCTACAAATAATGAAATAGGTTTTGACTATTTAAGAGATAATATGGCTATTAAAGCTGAACATAGAGTACAAAGACCATTCAACTTTGTTATCATTGATGAAGTTGACTCTGTTTTAATAGATGAAGCTAGAACTCCACTTATTATTTCAGGAGGTTCTTTATCTTCTCAAAATCTTTATATGCAAGCTGATAAGTTTGCTAAATCATTAAAAGAAAATGATGGTTATATATATGATGAAAAAACTAATAATGCAACACTTGATAAAGTAGGTGTTGATAAAGCTGAAAAAGTATTTAAAGTAGATAACTTATTTGATTTAAATAATACTAATTTAGTACATTTTATTAATCAAGCATTAAGAGCTAACTACTGTATGAAAAATGATGTTGACTATGTAGTAGAAGATGGAAAAGTTGTTATAGTAGATCCATTTACTGGAAGACTTATGCATGGTAGAGCTTACTCAGATGGTCTTCAGCAAGCAATTGAAGCTAAAGAAGGAGTAGAAATTCAACAAGAAACTAAAACTTTAGCAACAATTACATTCCAAAACTTATTTAGAATGTATAAAAAAATCTCTGGTATGACAGGTACTGCTAAAACAGAAGAAGAAGAGTTTAGAGAAATTTATAACATGTATGTTATAAGTATTCCTACTAATAAACCTATTGCTAGAGTTGATTATGGTGATTTAATTTATGCTACTAAAGCTGGTAAATATAAAGCTATAGTAAAAGAAATTAAAGCTAGACATGCTGAAGGACAACCAGTACTAGTAGGTACAGTAGCAGTTGAAACTTCAGAATTAATATCTAATATGCTTAAAAATGAACATATTCCTCATGAAGTATTAAATGCTAAGAATCATGCTAGAGAAAGTGAACTTATTTCTCATGCTGGTGAAAAAGGTGCTGTTACAATAGCTACTAACATGGCTGGTCGTGGTGCCGATATTAAACTAGGTGAGGGAGTAAAAGAACTTGGTGGTCTTGCAGTGCTAGGTACTGAAAGACATGAATCTAGACGTATTGATAATCAGCTTAGAGGACGTTCTGGACGTCAAGGAGATCCAGGATTTTCTCAATTCTTTGTATCATTTGAAGATGATATTATGGTTAGATTTGGTACTGATAGAGCTAAAGGCTTACTACAAAGTTTAGGATTCTCTGATGATGTAGCAATTAGACATAAGCTTCTATCTAACTCTATAGAACAAGCTCAAAAGAGAGTTGAAGGAACTAACTATGATATAAGAAAAACACTTCTTGAATATGATGATGTTATAAGCAAACAAAGAGAAGAAATCTATGGAAGAAGAAATCAAATACTAGATCAAGAATCTATTCATGATGTAGTACTTAAATCTATGGATAACTTTATTTATGATATAGTATTCTCTCATATGGCACCTGAAAATATGCTTACAGATGCTGACTTTGATGAAATACTTGAATATGTTAATACTAACTTATTAGTTAAATCTATTTCAAGAGATGAAGTAGTAAATCTAGAACCAGAAGCAGTAGTATCATATATCTATGATAAAGTAACTAAAGAATACGAAGATAAATTAAATGAACTTCCTTTAGATCTTCAAAATGAATTTGAAAAAGCAATTGCTTTAAGAGTAATTGATACTTACTGGATGGAACACATTAACTCTATGTCTATCTTAAGAGAAGGTATTCACTTAAGAGGATATGCTAATGAAAATCCTTTAAGAGCATATACTAATGAAGGATTCCAATTATTTGAAGATTTACTAATGAACATAGATAAACAAACAACTATATTCCTTATAAAAGCTGAAATAAGACAAAACGTAGAAAGAAAACAAGTAGTAAAACCAACATTAACAAATGATGGTAAAGAATCTGCTAAGAAATCTCCTAAAAAGGTAGAAAAAGTTTCTCGTAACGGTTTATGCCCATGTGGATCGGGAAAGAAATATAAACAGTGCTGTGGAAAGTAACTCGCAAAACCTTATAAAATAAGGAAAAACGCGAGTTTTTTCTTTTCGAAAAAAATTGTGAGTTTATATGCTTTGAATTATTTTAGATACCTATTCACAGTTGTTTTAAAAGATAATAAATATGGTATAATCAGTTTGAGGATGATAATATGATAGATTTTTACATACACCAAATTGGAAACATACAAAATGAAAAAACTTATAAAAGATTGATAAATATATTAAAAAGTCAAACTATATTTTCTAGAGATTTTTTGGAGAAACAAGGAATAAAATTTGAAAATGATAATGCAACATTCAAATTTGATATACCAGAAAATAAAAAGTGGATGTACTATGAAGATGATATTCATAAAGATAGAGTATCGTTATCTGATCCACAAAATAGATTTATAAAAGAAGCCATTGAAAAGAAAAAACACCAAATGTTTACTTGCTTTGATTACGATTATATTGCTTTTGCTGTTTCTAGAGATGTTCCAATAGTACCAAAAGAAGAAACTCACGGACTATCTTTAGGAGAAGTACAAGTTAAAGATAAAGTGGATTCCCAATACATTGTTGGTTTAATATTACCAATGACTGAAGAGCAAGTGCAAGATGAAAAAAATGTACAAATAGTTGAAGCGTTTGCAAGTCTATGTGAAAAAAATGGTTTTCCATTAGATATTTATAATTACGAAGGTGTTTTATTGGATAAAAAGAAACAAATCAAATCAATGTAATGTTATTGCCAAAATTTTTCGAAAAATCATTAAAAACATATTTTAGATACTCTGAAATTTTGTAAAAAAAGACTATTCAAAGATATTTTGGATAGTTTTTTTGATCATTGAATAGTAATATCCCGATTAGTTATAAACATAGAAAAGTATGGTATACTATTTATTGAAAGTATGGTGTTGAAAGTATGGCTTTTGATTATAAAAAAGAATATAAAGAATTTTATATGCCTAAAAATAAACCAAGTATAATTAATATACCTAAAATGAATTATATAGCAATAAGAGGTAATGGTAATCCAAATGAAGAAAATGGAGATTACCAAAAGACAATTGGATTACTATATGGTGTTGCATATACAATTAAAATGAGTTATAAGGGGACATACAAAATAGATGGATTCTTTGAATATGTTGTTCCACCACTAGAGGGATTTTGGTGGCAAGATGGATTAAAAGAAAGTATTGATTATAATAACAAAGGTGCAATGCACTTTATTTCAATAATAAGATTACCAGATTTCGTTACTAAAGAAGATTTTGATTGGGCTATAGAAGAAGCAACTAAAAAGAAAAAAATGGATTTTTCTAGAGTTGAATTTTTAACTTATGATGAGGGGTTATGTGTTCAATGTATGCATAATGGTTCATATGATGATGAACCTGCTACTGTTGAATTAATGCATAATTATATGAAAGAAAATGGATATGTACTTGATATAACAGATGAAAGATATCATCATGAAATATATTTAAGTGATCCAAGAAAATGTGATGCTAATAAATTAAAAACTGTAATTAGACATCCAATTAAGAAAAAATAGAGGTGTATTTATGATAAGAGAAAAGCTCACATCAGAAAAAATATCTAAAAGAATAATTGTTTTATCTATATTATTTATAATAATATTTTTTGGAGTAACTATTCTTAGCTATTTTATATTACCTGAAGGATTTTTATTAAATAAAAATAATACTGCTGACTTTAATACATCAACTAATGTTTTTTTATCAACCATTCAAATATTTGCTTGGAATATGATTAGTGTATTAGCAATAATTATTGGTAGTTTATTTAGTAAAAGAAATAA
>JAEEMF010000047.1 GCA_016283075.1 Bacilli bacterium
TGAAGCAGGTAAACATTATGGTGAAGGAATAATAAAAGAGTATTCTCAAAAATTAAAATTTGATTTAAATAAAAACTATAGTGTTAGATTATTGTATAGAATGTTAAAATACTATAGTTTTGTATCTGAAGAGAAAGTGCCGACACTGTCGGCAAAATTATCATGGAGTCACTACGACGAAATTTTAAGATTTGATGATATTAATAAAATTTCATATTATATAAAAATAAGTGAAGAACAAAACTTATCAATAAGACAACTTCGTAATAGAATAAAATCTAATGAATATGAAAGACTTCCGGAACCTACAATAATTAAAATAATTAATAAAAATGAATCTAATGTAGTAGATTTTGTAAAGAATCCAATTTTGGTTAAAAACAGTAATAAGTATGATATATTTTCAGAAAAAGTATTACAAAAGTTAATTCTTGAAGACATCCCTAACTTTTTAGAAGAATTAGGTACAGGTTTCACCTTTATTAAAAATGAATATCCAATTAAATTAGGTGATAGATATAATTACATTGATTTACTTCTCTATAATATAAAATACAAGTGTTATGTAGTAGTAGAATTAAAGATAATTGAACTTAAGAAAGAACACACTGGACAGATTCAAACATATATGAATTATATTGATAAAAATATAAAAACAGTCGAAGAAAATGATACAGTTGGAATTATAATTTGTAAGCAAGATAATGAATATGTGATTAAGTATTGTTCTGATGATAGAATAATTGCAAGAGAATATGAATTAGTATGATATAATGGATGCAGATATGGAGTTAAAAATATGAATTATGAATCCGCAAAGAAATATTTTGAAAAGTTTTTGAATGATAGTTTTGATATTAGTGATGAAAAGATTAGTCATAAGATAAATCATACATATAATGTTGTAGAAAATGCAAAATATTTATGTGAATACTTAAATCTAGATAAAGAGAATATAGAACTAGCTTTAATAATTGCACTTCTTCACGATATTGGAAGATTTGATCAAGCAAAAGAGATGAAAACATTTAGAGAAGATATTACAAATTTTGATCATGCAACAATAGGTGTAAAACTTTTATTTGAACGTGGAGAAATTAAAAATTATGTGGAAGATGAATCATATTATCCAATAATTAAGAAAGCAATAGCTAATCATAGTAAATATATTTTAGATGAGAAGGATATGACTGATAAGGAGATTCTTCATTGTAAAATAATTAGAGATGCCGATAAGATTGATTCATTTAGAGCTAAGACTGTTGATGATATATATACTATGGCTAACATTACTAAGGAAGATATTGAAAATTCTAAAGTAACTGAAAAAGTATATAATACATTTAAAGAACATAAAACTATTTTTAGTAAAGATAGACAAACTGGACTGGATATTTGGGTATCATATATTGCATTTATATATGGTTTAGAGTTTAAAGGAAGTTATGAATTAATAAATAAAAAAAATTATTTAAATAAATTATTTAATAGATTTGAATATAAAGTAGATAGTTTAACTATGAATGAATTAAAAGAATGTGCTTTCGAATATCTAGATAACAAATTGAACCAATAGGTTCTTTTTTTATTTATGTTAGTTTTATAAAACATTAGCTAAATGGTTATTAAATATTAGCTACATTTGTTATATCTCAAAATGATAATACTGATAGAATAAAGAAGAGAAAGGTGATAAATAAATAAATATCACTTTTTAATTTGCATTTTTTTCATATTTGTTATATTATAAGGGACATTTAAGGGGGATAATGTATGTTTAATATTGATATTAAAGATGAAAAAGTAAATAAGTATGATATTTCTAGTGACTTTATAGAAGGATTTGCTTCTGTAAAAGGTCTTAACAATTTAATGGGGTTTATTAATCTTAAAGGTGAATTAGTTACCGACTTTAAATATGGTTTAGTTTCCTCATTTAGTAATGGACTTGCTGCAGTAAAAGATGCTGAAACAAATTTATGGGGATTTGTTGATATTACTGGTAAGGAAGTAATTCCTTGTAAGTTTGAAGCAGTAAACAACTTTACTAAAGAAGGATTATGCTCTGTATGTACTAAAGACATGTGGAAATACATTAATAGAAGTGGTAATTTTGTTACTGATGATCTATATTATGAGGCTTCTGATTATTCTGAAGGGTATGCTATTATAACTGATGCTGCTGGAAAACATTTATATATTGATGTTAACGGAGAGATTCTTGCTTTTGAATTTTATGATAAATGTTTACCAATGAAAAACGGTTCCGCATTTGCTGTTGATGGGAATTTTATATATAAATTAAATAGTATGCTTAAAACAGAAAAAGCTATATTTGTTGAAGAATTAGGATTTGATATGTCTTCAAGTTATTTTTATAGATTAAATGATAATACTCTTTGTTTAGATGACGCAAACCACACAATTATTTTAAATAATGATCTTGAATGTATTCATAAAGGAATCAGCATTGATTATATAGAAAATTCTGATGACCCTGATTTTGGTGTTATAAGTCTTATTGGTGATAATAGTTATTATACTTTTACATATTCGGATGGTAGTTATGTTGAATGTCCAGATTGTTTTAAGTGCGATGAAGTAGATGATTGTAGAGAAGGATTTATTACAATGTATCACCGCGATAAATATGGACGTATTGAATCATTTACTGTTGATAAGAACTGGAATATTGTCTTTGATATAAATGATTCTAAGAGATTTTTATCTTATGCTAGTGAAGGATTATTTGTTTCTTCAGTAAATGATAAAGTAGGATATGAAAATGCTAAAGGTGAAGAAGTGATTTCTCATATTTATAAATCTGCTGGTAATTTTAAAAATGGTTTTGCAGTTGTAGATAAGATAGATGGTACACAAGCTGTTATTGATAAAGAGGGAAATGAAGTATTTGTAGTACCTCAAATTACTAAAACTACTATTAATGCTGGAGATAAACAAGTTAAATTATATTCAGATAATGATTTGGATTTAGCATTTAATAAAATGGAAGCTTTAAGCGAACTTGAAAAACAAATTAAAGAAGAAGTAATTAGTGCTTTCTCTGAAAAATCTAGGGCTGAGCAAGCTAAAGCTGTTGAAACTGCTAAAAAACTTGGACAAATGAAATTACAATAAAGAAAATAGGCTTTTTGCCTATTTTTTCTTGATTTATAAACAAGTTATGGTATAATAAATTACCTGTGATAGGAGGTCATATGATGATTTATAATAAACTACTTAGTATTAAAAAAGATAAAAATATCATTTTATATAATATGTATATAGATTCATCTAGAATAGATTATCTAGCTGACCGACTAAATGTCCTTTTTGGAAAGAAAGAAAATGTTATTACTACATGTACTTTTGATGGACTTACTCCTATTAGTTATGGAAGATTTGATAAATTAGGAGATCTATGTTCATTTAAAGATTTAGGTGTATATGATACTAAGAAAGAAAGATTAAGTGAAAATTATAAATCAAGTTTTGCTTATTTATCTAGAGAGTGGGATTTCTTATCTGATGAAGAAAAGAAAGAAGCTGGACTTTTAAAAGGAGTTCATGAAGCTAAAGTTAAACTAGAAGTAACATATATTCCTGTTATATCTAAACTTCTTAAAGAAACATTTACTTCTAATAGTAAGAATCCTTGTATAGATTTAACTGGACTTATTAAATACTTTAATCATATGCTTAAGAAAAAAAGTAATCTTACTTTTGATAAGATGTTAGATTTAAATAAAAAGGGATTAAAATGGAATGATAAGAGAAAAGCATTTCTTTCTATAGAAGATTATAATAACTACTTAAGAAATGCCGATAAGTATTTAAATATAGATGATGTTATTACTACTAAGAAAGAAGAAGAAATAGCAGAAATAACTTTAGAGTTATTTGATGAAATAAGAAGATGCTTTGGAGTAGAACAAATAGGTATGTTTCCTATAGATATAGAGTTATCTAAAGACTTAGAAATTCTTAAAAGATATGCTATTCGTAATGAAAGTTTTACATACTTAAATAGTAGTTTAGAAAACTCTAGTGTTAACTATGATGGTGGTAAAGTACTAGGAGAAATGAGAAACTCTATTATTGAAAATAATGACTTAGATGGAGTAAATACTGAAAAAGAAATACTTTCTAAGATAAGTGAAAATGAAAAAGTTCTTTCTAAACTTACTTCAAAGTGTAAAGAAGATAGTAATGAAGGCTTAATTAAGATAAACAAAGCAGCATAGTATGCTGCTTTTCTTTATACTTTATGCTATAATTAAAGAGTGATAAAGGTGATAAAATGAAAAAATGTGTTTTAATAATTAATCCTAATAGTGGACGTAATTTAGATGATGATTATTTATTTGATTATCAAAAGATGCTTCATAAATATGATTATGAAACTATTATCTATTTTACAAGTAGAAAAGGTCATGCAACAGAGATTATTTCTGATTTAGATAATGATGTAGATTTAGTTATCTCTGTTGGCGGAGATGGTACTTTTAATGAAATAGTAAATGGTAATCTTAAAAGAAAAAATAGATTACTAGTTGCTCATATACCAGTAGGTACTACTAATGATATAGGTGCTATGTTTGGATATGGTCAAGATATACTTGAAAACTTAAAA
>JAEEMF010000048.1 GCA_016283075.1 Bacilli bacterium
AGCTTTAATATCTTTAGGCCAGTTATAAATAAATACTGGTGAGTTAAAGTGTTCAGTAATCCATTTTTCATGTTCTTTAGCAATATCATCATCATATGATGGAGTAAATTCAAATTTAACTCCTGATTCAAGAAGTAATTTAATTGCATCATGATGAGTAATTCTTACGAAATCACTACTTACTAGTTTTTCTAGTTTTTCAAGAAGTCCATTTTGAACAAATTTATCTAAGAATTCTAATTCGTCATGACATTTATCTAAAACATCTTTTACTACTGATTTAAGCATTTCTTCTTCTACATTCATTAAATCTTCTAAATGCATGAAGGCCATTTCTGGTTCAATCATCCAGAACTCATTAGCATGTGTTTTAGTATTTGAGTTTTCAGTTCTAAATGTAGGACCAAATGTATAAATTTTCTTAAATGCCATAGCAAATGTTTCACCATGTAGTTGCCCAGACCCAGTTATATAAGTTTGTTTACCAAATAAGTCTTTAGAAAAATCAGCTTTTCCATCTACTTTAGGAACATTATTCATATCTAAAGTAGTTACTTTAAACATTTGATCTGATCCTTCACAATCAGCTGTTGTTAAAAGAGGTGTATGTACATATACATAGTTATTCTTTTGGAAATAATCATGTATAGCTTGAGCAGCAACACTTCTTATTTTAAACACAGCTTGGAAAGTTCTTGTTCTTGGTCTTAAGTAAGCTTGACTTCTTAAAAATTCCATAGTATGTCTTTTAGGTTGAATTGGATATTCAGCAGGACATGCTCCAATAACTTCAATCTTAGAAGGTTTTACTTCATATTTTTGTTTACCAGGAGATTCAACAAGTTCTCCTTCTACAGTAATAGCAGATCCAACAAGTATTTTACTTACTTCATCAAAGTTAGATAAATTTTTATCATATACTACTTGCATAGTATTTATACTAGTACCATCATAAAAATCAATAAAGCCAAATTCTTTTTGGTCACGATTATTTCTAACCCAACCCTCTAAAGTTACTTTATCGCCAACTTTTTTAGTTTTAAAAACATCTATTAAATCCATATTATTACCTCCTATCAATCTCTTCTTTAATTATTTTAGCAGTCAAACTTGGATTTGCTTGACCTCTTGTTTGTTTCATTACTTGACCTACAAAGAAATCAAAGACATTTCTACCTTTACGGTATTCTTCAATAAGTTCTAAATGTTCTTCAATTATACTTACTATCATAGGTCTAAGTGTACTTTCATCAGACATTTGTTTCATACCAAGTGATTTAACTATATCACTAGGTTTTTTCTTTTCTTCAAGTACTTTTGTAAATACTTCTTTACTTTGTTTAGAAGATATTTCTCCTTTTTCAACTAATGATATTAACTCATATAAATATTCTGGTGTTAAATAAATATCGCTTATTTGTAAATCATTTTTATTTAAGTAACCAAGTACATTAGTTGTCATCCAGTTAGAACAAATCTTAGGATCCGCTCCTAACTTAATTGTATCTTCATAAAAATCAGAAATTGGTTTTTCTTTAACTAAAATAGTTGCATCGTAATTAGTTAAACCATATTCATTTATGTATTTAGCTTTTCTTTCAGAAGCTAGTACAGGTATTTCTTTTCTTATTTGTTCTAACCACTCTTTAGAAAGTTTTAATTTTGGTATATTAGGTTCAACAAAGTATTTATAATCAATAGCATCTACTTTACTACGCATAAAGATAGTAGTCATAGTAGCTTCATCCCATCTTCTTGTTTGCTGAGCCATATCATCATATGTTCCATCTTCTTTAGCTTTAATTTGACGTTCTATTTCATAATTAATAGTATCTCTTACTCCGCTAAATGAGTTAACATTTTTAATTTCAATTTTAGTTCCCCAGTTAGCTGGATTAGTTTCATCTTTATCTTCTTCCATAATAGAAACGTTAACATCACATCTAACTTGTCCTTTTTTAGAATCAGCATCAGATATATTAGCATACTGATAAATACATCTTACTGTTTCTAGGAATGCTACTGCTTCATCAGCAGAGTGGAAACATGGTTCTGTAACTAGTTCTAGTAGTGGTACACCTGCTCTATTATAATCAAGTGTAGAATATCTAGAATAGTGATCACTAGATGCTGAATCTTCTTCTAAGTGAATATTATTAATCTTAGCTGTTTTTTCAACGCCATCTAGTTCATATTTCATTTCTCCATAAATACCAACTGGTGCAGGTTTAGTTTCCTGAGTAATTTGATATCCTTTTGGTAAGTCTGGATAATAATAATTTTTTCTTTCAAAGTATAAGTACTCTGGTTGTTTGCAGCCAAGTATCATACTAGCCATTAATGATAGTCTTACAGCTTCTTTATTTACTACTGGAAGTGTTCCAGGAAAAGCCATATCAACTGGTCTAATATTACTATTAGGAGTATCAGTAAAGGTATTTGCTGCACTACTAAATACTTTTGTATTAGTTTTACTTATTTCGCAGTGCATTTCAAGTCCTATAAGAGCTTTATATTTACCCATATTATCTAACCTCCTTAGCTATTTGATTCTTATATTCCATAGAATCTTCTAAACTAGAAGCAATATTAAGTACATTAATATCATCATAACAGTTACCTGTTATATTTACTCCTACTGGAAGGCCATCTACAAATCCATTTGGAATAGTAATTGAAGGGAATCCTCCAAAATTACCAATTTGTAAATGTTCTTCTAGTACAGCTGTATTTTCATCTAAGATATCTTTAGAACCATCTAAATGTTTAGCAGGTCCTGATCCTACTGGAAGGATAACTGCATCATATTTTTTAAATAGTTCTTTCCATGCATCTACAAGAAGTCTTCTAACTCTTTGTGCATTATGGAAGTATCTATCTTTATTTTCAGCTTGTAGTACATAAGAACCTATAACAAATCTACGTTTAATAAGTGGTGAAAAACCTTTAGTACGATAGTCTTTCATCATATCTATATAATTATCTCCTTCTCCTCTAGGTCCAAAGATAATTCCTGTTAAATTAGACATATTACTTGTAGCTTCTGCACAAGATATTACTACGTATACAGCAGGTTCTGCATCAAGAAGTGTTTTATCTACTGATACTTCTTCTACTTCCATACCAAGCTTTTTGCATAACTCAAGTGTCTTATTAAAGTTTTCTAAGTGTTCTTTTAATTCTTTAGATGCATTAGGATAATTATTTATATCACATATTTCTTTGATATAACATAGTTTCTTTCCTTTTACATCATTATTAATAGAATCTGCTAAATGAATATTACTTGAATCCCAAGTAGTCATATCATTAGCGTCTATTCCTTTCATGTTATCTACTACTATAGCAGCGTCTTTAACATTACGAGTAAGTACTCCTAAATGATCTAGACTACTAGCAAATGGGAATAATCCATATCTAGAAATCATTCCATATGTTGGTTTATATCCTACAATACCGCAGTATGCAGCAGGTTTACGAATAGAATCTCCTGTATCTGAACCAGTAGCATATGGATAAATACCAGCAGCAACACTTGCAGCAGAACCAGAAGATGATCCAGCACACATGCGAGATGTATCCCATGGATTTCTAACTACTCCAGTATGACCTGTAGTACCAGTACCACCCATACCAAATTCATCCATAACTGTTTTAGTTACCATTACAGCTCCTGCTTTATTTAAATTAATAACGCTTGTTGCATCAAAAAATGGTACATAATCTTTTAAAGTATTAGACGATCCAGTAGTAAGAATTCCTTTAGTACTATAATTATCTTTCATACCAAAAGGTATACCAGAAAGTATATTATCAGTTACTTCTTTTTCTTTAGCATCATCAAGTATTGTTACAAAGGCGTTACATTTGTCTTGTAATTCATGAGATTTTTTAAGTGATTCTTCTACTAACTCTTTGCTAGTAACTTTTCCACTTACTAAAGCTTCATGAATTTCTTCTAAACTTTTACTCATGTATTCCATATTATTCCACCACCTTTGGTACTTTAACTTCCCTACCAAGATAACTATCGCAGTTTGCTAAAGCATCATCAATAGATATAGATTCTTCTACTTCATCTTCTCTAAGTTCATAAGTAAAATCATCTAGTGCATGTGTCATTGGTTCAACTTCAGATATATTAGGTATTTTATTAATTACATCAATCTTTTCATCAATGATTTCAAATTCATCTAATACCATATTTACTTCTTCATCAGTTAAACCAATTAAAAGTTTGTCCGCATAATCTGTAACCATTTCTTTTGTAAATTTAGCCATGTTTATCCTCTCCTTTTATATTAAAAAAACAGTAACTATCCCGCAAAGGGACGAATTACTGTATAGATCCGTGGTACCACCCTAAATTACTACGTATTATATATTATATATAATATTATAGTCTCTTTATATGATAACGGTTTAAAACCGATAATACCTACTTAATTTCAGTAATATAGCTCCTAAGTGTTTTTCATAATAATCTTAATTGTTAGCTCCCACCATACCTAACTCGCTTGAATTAGTTTTTATTATTACTCTCTTAATCAACGCTTATAAAATAATAAATGGCGCCTGATGTAGGACTCGAACCTACGACCCTTTGATTAACAGTCAAATGCTACTACCGACTGAGCTAATCAGGCAAATAAATGGCGCTCATTGTAGGACTCGAACCTACGACCCTTTGATTAACAGTCAAATGCTACTACCGACTGAGCTAAATGAGCAAATAGATGGCGCCTAATGTAGGACTCGAACCTACGACCCTTTGATTAACAGTCAAATGCTACTACCGACTGAGCTAATTAGGCAAATATAAATGGCGCTCATTGTAGGACTCGAACCTACGACCCTTTGATTAACAGTCAAATGCTACTACCGACTGAGCTAAATGAGCGAATAAATAAAAAAACAGTGCCATCCCTAACTGGGACGAATAACTGTTATAATCCGCGGTACCACCCACATTATTGCATAAAGCAATCACTTTTGTAAATGTAACGGATTACAACCGATAAAACCTACTTAATTTCAGTAATATAGCTCCGGAATGTTCTTCATAATAATCTTAATTGTTAGCTTCCACCATATCTAACTCGCTTGAATCAGTATTATTATTACTCTTTCTTTCAACGCCTATGTCATAAATTATATAGAAGATATCCTTATTTGTCAATACCTAATAAAAAAGAATCCTTACGGATTCTATTTAACTAAAACATCACCAAATAGTTTTGAAACATTACTAAAAGTGAAATCATTTTTATAGAAAGTTGATGTATTTGCTTTTACTACTGTTTCAAGTGTTTTAAGAACTGAATTATATACATCTTCACTAACAGCACCCTTATATTTTAAGTCTGCTACTACTACTGTATCATTATCTAAAGTTCTTGCAATAACATCAGTAATATAATTATTATATTTACCTTTAAATACTGTTACTGTATCGCTAACTGTTTCTACACTTGTGAAAGAATATTTATTCTTTCCAAATTCTTCTCTGATAGCATCAGTTTTCTTACCTACTTCATTATTAGTTAGAGAAGACTTAACACTAAATGATGCAGCCCACTCTTCATCACTTGAAGTAAATACTATATAATCATCTTTAATATATGATACCCAGTTATTAGGAACTTCCATTTTATATTCACCTAAGTAAATAGATTTTGTAACGTCACTAATTACATCTTCTTCTTTCTTACCATCTTGTACACTTGTTCCAGCTACTGTAAAGTAGATATTTGCAAGTACTGATAAGAATAAGAAGAATGAAAGAATTATAATACCTGCTACATGACCAGATCTACCTTCTGGTTTGGAGAAATCTACTGGTTCAGGTTGATTATCTTTTTGTTCTTCAGTAAGATCTTTTTGAATTTCTTCAATTGTCTCTTCCTTATCTTTATCACTTGGAGAAGTAACAATGTAAGGAGTAGATTCACTTACTAAAGATTTTTCTTCTGGTTTACTTTGGCTTGTAAATGTTACAACATCACTTAAATCATTTTTTGGCATTTCTATTTTTTTAAGTACTCCTGTTGCTTCAAGTGGAGCATCAGTAATTGGAGTAGCTTCTGGAACTGGAGCTGGTGCTGGTGCTTCCTCTACTTTAGGTTCACTAGTTGTAGGAATTGACACTTCATCTTCACCAGTTGTAAAGTCAATTATTTCAGGTTCATTAAAACCAATAATTTCAACTTCTTCATACTTCTTTACATACTCTTTTTCAGAGAAATCACTTGAGCCACAAAAACGACAATTTTTATCACCGTGGATTATTGGGGTACCACATTTATTACAAATTAAATTAATTTTATTAATCATATTAAAACCTCACAATACCTTGAAATTCTTTTATAAATAAATCTTATAACAAATATCAATTTATGTCAATTATACATTGTCAATCAAATGACAAAAAAGATAGACGAAATGTCTATCTAATTTATTTATAAAAAGTGTTATTAATCAGTTGGTCCAAATGGTGAATCAGCTTCTCCACCACAGTCCTCTTCATTACTAATTACACAAGATAGACACTTAGCAAAACTATCTTCGTCTGACGCATCAGCGAATAATCCAACAGCCATTCTTACTATTACAAATACGAAGAATGTAATAGAACCAGCTATTAATCTAGTAATAAATTTTCTTCTTGCTTTAGCAATCTTTTCATTATCTTGTGCTGTTACTGATTTAACCATATCAATACTACCCATAATAATTAATCCAATAGGAACAACTATTTGAAGTAGTGTATATGTATTTCTAAATATTCCAGCTAGTGGTGCAGGAAATGAAGTACTACCACACATAATGTATTCAGTAGTAAGTTCATCTGCGTAAACAACTTTAGTCATCATAGTAACTAAGAACATTACAAATGTAAAATTAAATAATTTCTTTTTCATAAAATCACCTATTCATGTATTAATTATATCATATATTTAATATAATTTATTACTTTCTTTTTGAAGAATCTACTATTTCAAAACCAAATACCTTTTTACCAGGTAAATCTAAGTATATAAGTTCTACTATATTTAAAATTACACATATAACTATTACCCATACATTAATATGCATTAAAGAAAGAAATATTACGTTAAATATAGATGTAAATACTACAAGTGACATAAGTATATAGTACTTATCTACAAATCTTTCTTTCTTAATTGGAATAAGTATTCCATATTTTATAGAAAGATAGTTAATAGGAATTATTGCAAGTAAACGAAAATCTAATTTATAACAGTAAGCTATACCTATAAAATAGAAAGCTATAATAAGCGCTATATAAAATAAACTATATTTTAAAGCTTTAAGTATTCCTAACATTATTTAGCCTCATACCAGTCTTTACCATATTCAGTTTCTATCTTAAGAGGTACATCTAACTTTACAATATTTTCCATTACTTCTTCAAGAAGTTTAATTACTTCATCTTTTTCTTCTTTTACTGCATCTATAACAAGTTCATCGTGTACTTGAATAATTATTTTACTTTTTAACTTATGATCTTTAAATACTTTATGTAATTTAACCATAGCCATCTTTATAATATCAGCACTAGTTCCTTGTATTGGAGTATTTAAAGCCATTCTTTCTCCTTGCTGACGAATCATATAATTTGTATTAGATAATTCATTTAACACTCTTTTACGGTTAAATAAAGTAAGTACATATTTATTATCATATGCTTCCTTAATAACTTTATCCATATATTCTTTTATACCAGGATATGTTTCAAAATATTTATCAATAAACTGTTTAGCTTCTTGTATAGAGATACCAGCATTCTCTGATAAACCAAATGGACTTATTCCATAGATAATACCAAAGTTTACAGCTTTAGCAATTCTTCTTTCGGTCTTAGTAACATTTTCTATATCAACTTTAAAGATATCACTAGCAGTCTTACTATGAATATCCATACCTTTTTTAAAAGCATCTATTAAAGTATCAACATGTGCCATATGAGAAAGTATTCTAAGTTCTATTTGAGAATAATCTCCACTTATAATAAATCCATCTTTAGTACTTGGTACAAAAGATTTCCTTATTAATCTACCATATTCATATCTAATAGGAATATTTTGTAAATTAGGTTCTATAGAAGATAATCTTCCTGTTCTAGTAAGAGCCTGCGTATATATAGTATGAATCTTACCATCTATAACAGCATCTTTTAAACCTTCTATATAAGTAGAATATAGTTTAGTAAGAGTTCTATATTCCATAATTAACCCTATTATAGGATGTTTATCTTTAAGTTTTTCTAGAACATCTACAGATGTAGAGTATCCTGTTTTTAATTTTTTACCATGTGGTAAATTTAATTTTTCAAATAATACTTCACCAAGTTGTGATGGACTGGATATATTAAATTCTTCTCCAGCATGATTATAGATGTCACGACTTAGTAAATCAATTTTAACTTTGATTTCTTCACCCATCTCATCAAGTTTCTTAGTATCAACACATACTCCGTCATACTCCATATCTCCTAGTACATAACTAAGAGGCATTTCTATATCTAAAAGTAATTTTAACTGATTTTCTTCTTCTAACTTCTTATAAAAGATATCTTTACTTTCATAAATAAACTTTGCTTTCATAATAGTGTTATACGCTACTACATCATCACTAGGAATAGTTAGTTTACTTCCCTTTCCATATATATTTTCATAGAAAGGAATATCATTATCAAAGTTATTTGCTAAATAAGCAATATCATCTTTTACATTATATTCTAGTATGTATCCTGCTAGTAGTGTATCGAAACTAACATTATCGTAATTAATACCAAGTTTCTTTAAAGATACATAATTCTTCTTTAAATCATATGTATAACAAGGAATATCTTTTAATTTAGTAAGAACATCTTTTATTAAATCTTTTTTAACATAAAAACTATTTTCTTCATTATAAATAGCCATACCAATAATATCAGATGTATGATAATTAAAACCTAGTATTTCTATATACATAGCATATGGTTTAGTAATATTAACATCTTTAATATCTGTAATTATCTTTATATCTAAAGGTTTAATATCTTCTACTTTTTGTTTATCTTTTTTCTTAAATGAATAGAATTCTAAATCATCATAAAGTTCATTTAATTTTTCATGATTAGGTCCTAAATATTTAATATCTTCTAACTTAATATCTAAAGGTACATCTCTAATAATAGTTGCAATATCATAACTTTGATATGCGCTTTCTTTACCTTCTATTAATTTATCTTTAGTAGCGCCCTTAATAGAATCAATATTTTCATATATTCCATCTAAACTCTTATATTCTTGAAGTAGTTTTAAAGCAGTCTTCTCACCTATTCCTTTTACTCCTGGAATATTATCAGATGGATCTCCCATTAATGCTTTTAAATCTACTACCTTTTTAGGTTCTATACCCCACTCTTTAGTAAATGACTGTTCATTATATCTTACATAATCTTTTTGTTTTAATAACTTAATATCTACATCACTACTAATTAACTGAAGTAAATCTTT
Source organism: Bacilli bacterium (assembly GCA_016283075.1). GTDB lineage: Bacteria > Bacillota_I > Bacilli_A > RF39 > UBA660 > RGIG4266. The sequence goes on from JAEEMF010000048.1 coordinate 9,528, forward strand.
ATCGCTACTAATAATAGTACCTACATAATTACTATCTTTATTACAGTATTCAGCAAATGTACCAATAATATCATCTGCCTCATAATTATCTATTTCATAGTATTTAATACCCATACATGTAAGAAGTTCTTTCGCTACTGGGAACTGTTGTTTTAGTTCTAAAGGAGTTTCTATTCTTCCTCCTTTATATTCACTATACTTCTCATGTCTAAATGTTTTACCTTTATCAAAAGCAACTATCATATAAACTGGTTTTTCTTCTAAAACTATTTTATTTATCATATTAGTAAATCCAAATAAACCATTAGTTGGAAAACCTTTACTATTCTTCATAAAGTTACCATTATATGCTGTTGCGTAATAACTTCTAAAAAGTAAATTATTACCATCTACTAAGATAATGTTTTCCATATTATCACCTAATAAAATTATATCATTTATAAGGCTTTTAGTAAATTAAATAAAGGAAAATAGAGGATAGTTCAATCAACTATCCTCTAAATAAATCAGAATGACTTCCGGTAGAAACAAGAAGTAAAATAAGTTCATCGTCATCTCGTTTATAAACGAGAAGCCAATCGGGCTCAATATGACATTCAAAACACTCACGATAAATATCATTATTCAAAAGTGAATGATTTCGATATTTTGCTTCTGGCTCTTCACCTAAAGCAAGTTTACTAATAACATATTTTAATTTATTTAAATCTTTACCTTGTTTAGCAATTTTTTTGTAATTCTTTTTAAATCTTGAAGAAAAACGAACACAATATCTACTCCCCGCTGAAATATCGTTATTCACTATCTAAATCCCTAAACAACTCATCAAGAGAATCATATGACTTATATTTTTCTGGATGTTTTGTCATATAATCTAATTCTTTTAGAGCTTTCATCAGTTCTTTACTAGGTTTTTTTTCTTCGATTTTAAATGGAATACTTGATGTTTTAACACACTGATTTAAAAACATATTTATTGCTGTACTCATATTTAAGCCTAAGTTTTTAAATAAATTGTCACATTCCCGTTTTAGAGCAGAATCAACTCTAATGTTTAAATTAGTAGTTGTGTTTGGAAAATTCGACATATTACTCTCCTCCTTTGCTAAAGCCATTATATAACTATATAATGACATTGTCAACACAATATCATTATACGTATTTAAATAAAAAAGCAGCTAAATACTGCTTTTTATTTCCATTTTGCATAAATAGTTACATTATTATAACCAGTGATGCAAGTACCTTTTTCTAAAATAGGATTTGGTTCAACATTAAGTGTTGAATCACCATCTACTTTTTTAGTAAATTCTTTATCATAATACCAACCATCAAAAGTATATCCTTCTTTAGTAGGTACTGGAAGAGTACTATATGAGTTTGGTGGACAAGCTATACATACAGAAGATAATTCTAAAGATTCTCCTCCATTAGTATTATATATAATTCCAAAACTTCCACCTGATATTGAATAACATTCGTTATCCTCATTATTAAACTTTATTAGTAATAAAATAGTTACAACTAATAATAAAGTAATAACAATAATTATCTTTTTCATAATTTCTCCTAGAAAAGTGATAACTGATTAGATTCATCCATACCATCAAGTACTCCAAGAGTTCTCATTTTATCAACAAGTGTTTGAGATACTTTTCCTCGTTTTTGGAAGTCCTCTATACTCATAAATGGTCTAATCTTTCTTTCTTTAACGATAGTATCAGCAACAGCACCACCTAGACCATCAAGCGCTCTAAATGGAATAATTAAACCTTTACCATCTTCGGTAATAACAAAGTTCTTACCATCACTTTTTTCAATATCAATATTTTTAAAATAGAATCCTCTTGCACACATTTCAAGACATAGACATAGAGTTTCTCTTGTATCTAAATCTTTATTTGTTGCAGCATTACCTTTTTCATCTATTTCATCTATTTTAGCACGTATTGCTTCTTCACCTAAAATCATAGATTCAATATGGAACTGATCTCTACGTATTGATAGATATGCACAGTAATACCAAATTGGGTGATGTACCTTAAACCAAGCTATTCTAAAGGCTGATGTAACATATGCAGTTGCATGGGCTTTAGGGAACATGTACTTAATCTTACGACATGACTCTATATACCACTCAGGTATACCATGTTCTTTCATATATGTTGCATGATCTTTCCATCCTTCAGGATCTTTACTAGCTTTACCTTTACGAACAAATTCCATTATCTTGAAGGCTTTAGCTGGAGGAAGTCCCCATGCCATCAAGTTAACCATAATATCATCACGACATCCGATAACGTCTTTAAATGGTACTTTTATAACACCATTTTCATCAGGAGTACATAGATCTCTAGCATTACCAAGCCATACATCAGTACCATGAGAAAGTCCTGATATTTTAATAAGTTCGGCAAATGTTGTAGGTTTAGTTTCTTCAAGCATTCCTAGTAGGAATGATGTACCAAACTCTGGAACGCCAAGTGTACCAGTTGGGCAGTACTTCTTGCCATCTTTTACTAAACCTCTTAGTTGTTCTTTCTTAACTCCTAGTATTTCAGGTCCGGTAAAGATACTCATTGTATCTCTATCTCCTAAATCTATTTCAGTAACATCTATACCAGATAAATCCTGAAGCATTCTAAGTACTGTAGGATCATCGTGTCCAAGTATATCTAGTTTTAAAAGGTCTGCTTCAATCTTATGGTAATCAAAGTGTGTTGTTCTCCAGTTAGGACTATCATCACTTCTTGGAGCATCAGCAGGATACTGGAATGGTGTAAAATCCCATACATCTTTATATCCTGGTACTACTACGATACCACCTGGATGCTGACCAGTAGTTCTTTTAACACCAGTACATCCTACAGCAAGTCTTTCTACTTCACAAGTTCTTATATTACTCTTAATAAGACCTTTTTTCTTAAGTTCATCTTTTGATGGAATCTTTATACCATATGAATCAGTTTCAATCTTAAGAGCATCATACATTCTTTCTTCATAGTATCCTTGTACATAACCAAAAGCTGTTTTATCAGCTACTGTACCAATAGTACCTGCTCTATATACATTATCAGTACCAAATAGTACTTTAGTATATTCATGAGCTGATGCTTGGTTATCACCAGAGAAGTTAAGGTCAATATCTGGTACCTTTTCTCCAGCAAATCCTAAGAACGTAGCAAATGGCATGTCATTACCTTGATGTATCATTAACTCTCCACATTCAGGACAGTTTTTATTAGGTAAATCAAATCCACTTGGATAACTATTAGCATAAGGTTGTCCATCTTCATCATTAAATTCATTATGACAGCACTTAGGACAGTAGTAATGAGCAGGAAGTCCATTACATTCTGTTATACCCATCATACTTGCTACAAAAGAAGATCCAACAGATCCACGGGAACCTACTAAGTAACCTTCATCATTAGAGTGTTTAACAAGTTTTTGAGCAATTAAGTAAATAACGTCAAATCCTCCACCAATGATACCAGTTAAAAGTAACTTAGCTTTCTTAGTTGCTTCTTCATCATTAAGTTCAGGTTCATCTTTTAGTACTTCTTCTTTTTTAAGTTCAACGATAGCATCATATCCACACATTATCTTATCATGAAGATAACTAGAGAATCTTTCTTCTTTCTCTTCATCTGATAAATCAGGGAATTCACTATCCATCTTAGCTCTAACAAGTCCTATAATCTTATCTCCGTAGAACTCCTGAGCAATTCTTTCTTCAATGTTTCTAGGCAAGTTCTTACCATACATACTTTGAGCTTTTTCAAATACTAAATCTCTACACGTTTCTTGAGAGTGCTCTATTATTGGTGAGAATGGTTTATCTGGATAAACTATTACTTCTATCTCATCAATCATATCAATTATCTTATTAGTATTTGTAATAACTATCTCTTTAGATAGTTCTTTATCATTAAGCCATGAAAAACTATCTAACATCTCATTTGTATTTCTAAAGAATTGATTTGGTATATGACCAGTACCACTTTCTTTAGATTTATTAAATGGTACATCTAGAGAATAAATACCAGTTGTAAAATCACATGAAAGTACTTTAGATGTTTGTAATTTTTTAAGTGTAGCACTTATAAAATATTTTTTAGCTTCTTCATCAGAAATATTTATTTCTTCATCACTAGCTTTTTTATCTACTACATATAAAGTAGCAATATTATTAGAATTAATTTCTATATCACCTAGTGATGATAAAGCAAATACATATTTTAATACTTTAATTTCATTTTTACTTAAATCCCATCCATTTGTTTTAGCTTTTAATATAGCGTTATTTATATTATCAGCATTTATATTTACTTTCTTATCTCCAGAAAGTAATCTCGCAAATGGATGTCTACCTTTACCAGGTACATTTTGATTAATTATTATTTCACGATATAATCTATCAGATTCATCTAAGTTATGTACATCTCCTGTTGCAACAATTAACTTACCAGCTTTTTTAGCACAATCAATTATTTTCTTTAAACATTTCTTTAAATGATCAGTATTACTTATATCATGACTCTTTATTAAATGTTCATAGTTTTCTATAGGTTGAACTTCTATATAATCATAGAACTTCATTGCTTCAATTAACTCTTCATCACTTCTAGTTTCAGCTAAATAGAATATTTCACCATTTTGGCATGCTGAACCTACAAGTATTCCTTCTCTATACTCATTTATTAATCTTCTAGGAAGTTTAGCATTTCTTTGAATAAAGTTGGTATTAGCAAAACTAATAAGTTTAAATAAATTTTTTAAACCAGTTTGATTTTTAGCAAGGAATGTTACATGTTTAGGGCTATCATAAATACTTGCTGTATGTTCAGTAAATGTCTTACCTGGAATATTTTCATACATTTGCAAGTTATCTTGATGACACCATTTAAATAACCATTCATATTCATCATTACCATACTTTTCAAAAGGATTACCAAATCCGTAATTACCCTCTTCTGTTTTTCTTCTAACATAGTCTTTATATGTAACAATATCACCTATATTTTTTAAAGCTTTTGAATCATTATTTATTGCAACAAATTCTAGTTTGCCTAAATCATTTAACTCTTTTAAAGTTTCAATACCTTTAATTTGTTTTAACATCTTATTAAAGATATATCCAGTATTTTCAGAGTCGACATCGGCACCATGGTGCTGACCTACATAAATAGTAATAGATAAATTCTTCTCTCCAAATGGAGTTGTATAACTTACATTTACTACGTTTTCAGCAGCATGTAAGCTTATACTAGGATTAAATCCTATTAAGTTATATCCATCTTTAAGAATAACTTCTACATTACATTTATCTGTTTTACTAGCTTTATAAATTGTATTTAAGTATACTTCTTTTTTAGTTTTCTTAATTACTTCTTCAGTAGAGTAATCCATTTCTTTATATTCAGTACTATTTATAGTAAGAGCGGATACTCCATCTACTAAGATATCTTCTATCTCATTTAACTGATCATCATCAAATTTAATACTTCCACTTGGAATATCATTTGATTCTTCATCATCATTATCTGCTTCTCCAGTATCAATACCATAGAATTTACCGAGTGCTGCTAAATTATGTTTCTTTAAATCTCTATTAATTACTCTAGAAAGCATTAATGTATCTATAATAGGATTTTCTAGTTTACCTAAATTATATTTATGATAAGCCATATCTATCATGTTCTTATCAAATTTAGCATTATGTGCAACTAGTGGTAAAGATCCAATCCACTCTTTAAATCTTCTAGTTACGTTTTCTTCATTATCCGCATCTTTAACATCATCATCACTAATATTAGTAACGCGTGTAATAGCTTCATCTATATGATGACCAGGATTAATAAGTTCATCAAAACGGTCTATTACTTCACCATTTTTAACTTTAACTCCACCTATTTCAATTAAAGAGTCACCTAATCCAGGGTTAAATCCAGTTGTTTCAGTATCGAATACAACAAAAGTATTACCTTCTATTTTTTCGTCATTAGCATTAAAACATACATTTAAGTATGATTCACACATCTCTATTTCAACACCATATGCGGCTTTAAAAGGTTTATAGTTTTTCTTATCTTCTTTAACCTTTTCAATCATTGATTCAAGTTCTTTAATACCTTCATCGTTTCCAGATTCTTTAAGTTTTTCAATCTCATCTTCAAGGTCTTTTACTTTAGAATCAAATTCTTTTTTCTTAGTCTTATTATATTTAGTTACAGCATCAAATACATGTGGGAAAGCTTGGCATCCATCATGATCTGTAATAGCAATACCAGCATGTCCAAAGTCCATTGCTCTTTTTACAAGTACATTTTCATCAATAACTCCGTCCATCTGACTCATCATTGTATGAGCATGAAGCTCTACTCTCTTTTCAGAAGCATTATCCACTCTTTTAACATCTAAACTATCTATTGGTTCATATGTTCTTAAATTAAATACTAAGTCCTTAGCATATGTATCTTCTCTTACTTGTCCGGTAAAATGATACCAAGAACCTACTTTTAATTCTTTAGATAAGTTTATAAATTCTTCTTCATCTTTTGCAAACATCTTAGCAATTATACTAGATGATTTATCACTTATTTTAAGTGTAACTAAGTAAAAAGGAGTACCATCTTTCTTAGTTCTTTCATCAAAAGTAGCATCAAATATAAACGCTTCTAAATTAACAGAATTTTCTTCTTTATCTAGAGATTTAATAGATACTACTCCATCTCTTTTATAGTTAACTTTCTTCTTAGGAGTCCACTTTGGTTTTTCCTCCTCTTTAACTATAACAGGAGGTACATATTCACTAGCAATACTATTTCTAGCATCATCAATTATCTTTTTAACTTCATTTTCTTCTTCTTCATCTATTTTAACTTCAATATTAACATCTTTAAGTCCTAAAGAAGAATACATCTTATTTAACTTAGTTAGAAGTGATTCTAACTTCTTTTGTTCATTTTTACTAGTTGGATATATAGTAAATGTTTTATCATTAACATCCATCTTTAAATCTTTAAACATTAATAATAATTCATTATCTTTTTCTTTAGAAAGGTAATCTATATAATCAAGGAATACTGATTTTACTACATCATAATTATTATTCAAAACTACTATACTTAAAGTAATAGAAGTATCTTTTCCATAACGATTGTCTAATCTATTTTTAAGTTCAATATATGTTTTTAAATCAATATTATCATTTACAGTAACAATAATATTAGTTTTATTAGTTTCTTTTTTCTTTCTTATTTCAAGATTTCCACCATCAAAAATACTAAAGTA
>JAEEMF010000049.1 GCA_016283075.1 Bacilli bacterium
TCTTGTTCCACCTACTTTAAAGTCCATATCACCTAAGTGATCTTCCATACCTTGAATATCTGTTAAAATTGTATAATCTTTTTCATCTTTACTTGTAATAAGACCCATAGCTATACCAGCAACTGGAGCTTTAATTGGTACACCAGCAGCCATTAAACTCATACATCCTGCACAAATTGTAGCTTGTGAACTTGATCCATTAGATTCAAGTATTTCAGATACAACACGTACTGTATAAGGGAAATCTTCTTCAGATGGCATAACTTGTTTTAAACATCTTTCACCTAAAGCACCATGTCCAATTTCTCTTCTTCCAGGTGATCCATATCTACCAGTTTCACCAACAGAAAATTGTGGGAAATTATAGTGTAACATAAAGTGCTTTTCAGCTTCTAAAGAAAGTCCATCTAGAGCTTGATATTCATTTAAAGCACCAAGTGTAGTTACTGCAAGAGCTTGTGTTTCACCACGAGTAAATAATGCAGAACCATGTGTTCTTGGAAGTAAATCTATATCAGTTGAAAGTGGTCTAATTTCATCCATTTTACGTCCATCAGAACGAGTTTTTTCATTAACTGTAATAGATCTAAATATATCGTATTCAATAGATTCAAGTACAAGTTTAACTTTAGTAATTAATACCTCTAAGTCTTCACTAGAAAGTTCACTGTTTTCTTCAGTATATTTATTTACTATAGCTTCTTTAATTTCATCTATTCTATTATATTTAACTAATTTTTCTTTAATTCTAAGTGCAGCATCTAAATCATCATGTGCAAGAGCATATACTTCATTTCTTAATTCATCAGAAATTTCAAGATGTTCATATTCCATCTTTTCTCCACCAATTTCTTCAATAATTTTTTCTTGGAATTCACATAATTCTTTTACTGCATCATGACCAAACATTAATGCATCTAACATATCTGCTTCTGAAACTTCTTTAGAACCAGCTTCAACCATGTTAATAGCTTTCTTAGTACCTGCAACTGTTAAATCTATATCAGATTGTTCTAATTCACTAGGTGTTGGATTTATAATAAATTGTCCATTTACACGTCCAACTTTAACTCCTGCAATTGGTCCATCAAATGGTATCTTAGATATGCAAGTACATAAACTTGAACCAAACATTGCAGCAAGTTCTGGTGAATAATCAGGATCAACGCTAAGTACTGTATTAACTACTTGTACTTCATTTCTGAAATCTTCTGGGAACATTGGTCTCATAGGTCTATCTATCATACGAGCAGCAAGAGTAGCAGCATCTGTAGGTCTACCTTCTCTTTTAATAAATCCTCCAGGTATTTTACCTACAGAATATAATTTTTCTTGGTATAAAACCATTAATGGGAAGAAGTCAGATAAAATATTAGCTGTTTTAGATACTACTGCTGTAGATAGGATTACTGTATCACCATATCTAACTAATACAGCACCATGTGCTTGTTTAGCAAGTTCTCCATTTTCAACTACTAATTTACGACCTCTAAAGTCCATTTCAAATACTTTTTTCATAAATCCTCCTATGTTTTTATTTTACCATATTTTTACTATTTTTCTTATAACTTTTGATATTACTAAGTATTTCTATTTTTTGTTTTCTATTTACATCTTTCAAATGTTTACCAATAGGTTTTAAACTGCCTACTAGAATATATTCTTTTGTTAAAAATGCTACATCATTATTATAAAAGTAATCTATTCCAGTTTCTATGTTTCTATATACATTTTCTCTTTTTTCAAATATACCATGTCCTACTACTGTTTCTTCAAAAGTAATATTTGTTATATGAGCATCTTCTGGTTCTTCAAAAGTAGTATTTGTTACATGAGCATCTTCTGGTTCATTTGGAGTAGATGTACATTCTTTAAATGGTTCGACTCTTAAAATATCACCATAGTAATAATCTCTAAGAAATAAATCTTCTAGCATAAAACCACCCTTTTAGCAAAAATAAAGACACTCAAAAAAGAGTGCCTACCTAACCAATATAATTATTTTCTTAATCCTAAGTCTTTAACGATCTTACGATATCTTGTAACATCTTCTCTTAATAAGTAGTTTAATAAACTTCTTCTTTGTCCTACTTTTTTAAGAAGACCTCTTCTAGAATGGAAGTCATGAGAATGTTCTTTTAAATGTTCAGTTAATTGTTTAATTTCTTCAGTAAGAATAGCAATTTGAACTTCAGCAGAACCTGTATCTCCTTCGCTTCTAGCGAATTTTTTAATGATATCAGTTTTAACTTCTTTATTTAATGCCATAAAAAATTTCTCCTTTCAATCAATTCACAATTACCTAGGATGAATCGGAGACGTTTCATTCCAAGTAAAAGCACTACATAAATAATACAATAAACATATTATATATGCAAGCATTTTTTGTTATTTTTACATAAAAAATACTGTTATTTAACAGTACTTTTTATATTTCTTATGTATTCTAGGATTTTTTTATTAGTTTTTTTGATTTGTTCTTTATAAGCTCTTGATTTTTCTATTTTATAATCAGAACCTTTTGTTACAAATTTTGAATTTCCTATTTTTAAAAATCTGATTGCCATAATTCCCCCGAGTTGTTTTTATTTTAATGAATTTTGAATTTTTTTAATTATTGATTTTACTTCTAATTTCTTATCTATTGTAGTTCTTAGAAGTGAGGAAATAGAAATATTATCATATATAGTTTCGTACTTATTTAGTAAGTAATTCTTATATTCTTTTATTATCTTAGTTTTTCTTCTTCTTATTACTGGCCCTATAAGTAAATCTGTATAACTATAATATTTCTTTCCTTTTTTAAGTTTCATAATAACATAATAAATGTTATTATCAAATACCACCTTTTCATCTTCTATTGTATATTTATCAGATAGATTTGCTCTTAATTCATATAACTCAGTATTAGACTGAAGAATAATAGTATTAGCATTACAGTTTTCAAGTATTGATAATATTGTATCAGTACCCATTCCTGCTATTACTACTACATCTTTTTCTGAGTGTTCTATATTTTTAAGTCCATCTGATTTAACGAGTTTAATTTCGTCCTCTAATTTAAATTTCTTAACATTTACTCTAGCTTTTTCAATACAGTTTTCACTTATATCTGATGCTATACAGTTACAATCTTTATTGATAGCTAAATATATATCAAGTAGTGCATGATCACAACCTACATCAATTACAGATGAATGTGCTGGAATAAATGATGCTATTTCAATTAATCTTTTAGAAAACATATTATTCAACCATGTAATCTTTTAATTTACGAGAACGAGATGGATGGCGTAATTTTCTTAAAGCTTTTGCTTCAATTTGACGGATACGTTCACGAGTTACTCCAAACATTTGTCCTACTTCTTCAAGTGTTCTTGATTTTCCATCTTCAAGTCCAAATCTTAAACGAATTACTTTTTCTTCTCTTTCAGTAAGTGTTAAAAGTACTTCAGCAATTTCATCTTTTAAGATTTCATTAGTTGCATATTCTTCAGGACTCATGTTTCTTTCATCTGGTACGAAGTCACCTAAATGTGAATCATCTTCTTCGCCGATTGGAGTCTCTAAACTAACTGGTTCTTGACTAATTTTATAAATTTCACGGATTTTATCTACTGATATACCCATTTTTGCTGCTAATTCTTCTTCAGATGGTTCTCTATTAAGTTCTAGAGTTAATTGTCTTTGAATTCTAGCAAGTTTATTAATTGTTTCAACCATATGAACTGGAACACGGATTGTTCTAGCTTGATCTGCTATAGCTCTTGTAATTGCTTGTCTAATCCACCAAGTTGCATATGTAGAGAATTTATATCCTTTAGTAACATCAAATTTTTCTACTGATTTCATTAAACCAATATTACCTTCTTGAATTAAGTCTAGGAATAACATTCCTCTACCTACATATCTTTTTGCAATTGATACAACAAGACGAAGGTTTGCTTCTGCTAAAATTGTTTTAGCTTCTTCATCACCAGCTGCTATTCTATCAGCAAGTGCTGCTTCTTCATCCATATTTAAAAGTTTGATTTGACCTATTTCTTTTAAATACATTCTAACTGGGTCATTAATATTTAAGTCTTTAGTTAGAATATCGTCTGATAAAAGTGCTGAATCTCCTCCAGATACATCATCTGTATCATCTTCAGAAACAATTGTAATATTATTTTCGTTTAATACATTATATAAATCATCTAGTGCATCTGCATCAAGTTCTAATCCTTTTAAAGATGCTGCTAGTTGTTCATATGTAATTTTTCCTGTTTCTTTACCTAATCTAACTAACTCTTCTTTTCTTTCATCAAATGTTTTTATTTTATCCATATATACTCCCCTATCTACATGTTTTCTTTCTGTATTTTTAAATCAGCTATTTTAGAAGCTAATTCTTTTTGTTTTTCTATATCTGTAATTTTCTTTATTTCGTCTTGTAATTTCTTTATTTGCATTTCAAATAGATTATCTTTAATAGTTACTATATAATCATCTATTACTTTTAAATCTACTTCATCACTTAAGTTTAAATCAAGTATTTCACTTGTTGTTTCATTTAGTTCTGGATAACTTTCTATATAACTTAAGAAATCTGCAAGTGATATTTCACCATACTTATGATAATAAGCACTTATTTCATTAGCAAGTCTTCTTAATTTAGGATTACTTAAGAATACTGACCTATTATTATATATTTTAATTACTCCTTTAGAGTTAAGCATGTAATAAACTAAATTTCTTTCGGCTTTTTCATATCCTTTTAGTTTTTTATCATCTTTTACTTCTTTTTTTATTTCTTCTTTAGGTTCTTCTTTCTCAGTAATTCTTTCTTTTAAGAAATCAATATCTAGTCCTGATTCTATACTAAGTTTTTTAAGTGTAATTTCTTTTAAGATATCATCATTTACTTTAGATAATTCTTTTATTACATTATTTACGTATTTAGCGAGTTCTTCTGATTTGGATATATCTTTATTTTCTTTTAAATATGATAGTTTAAAATCCATTACATTTATAGGATTATCTATTTTTTCTTTAAACTTATCATATCCATATTTTAAGATATATTCATCTGGATCTAGATTTTCTTCTAATCTTATTACTTTAGGTATTACTCCTACTTTAGCAAGTTCATCAATGCATGAGAATGTAGCGTGTGCTCCTGCTTCATCACCATCGAAACATAAATATATTTCTTTAGCCATCTTTTTTAAGATATTAGCTTGGTTTTTAGTTACTGCTGTACCCATCATAGCTACACAGTTTTTAATACCTACAGTATATGCTCTAATTACGTCCATGAAGCCTTCCATAACGATTACATAACCTTTATTTCGAACTTCTTCTTTACTTCTTGCATAATTATAGATTAATTCGCCTTTTTTGAAGATTTCTGTTTCTTTAGTATTAATATACTTAGAAGTATCTTTTCTATTATATATACGCCCTGAAAAGCCTACTACGCGGCCTTGAAGGTCTTCTAAAGGAAACATTATTCTATCCATATAAATATCATTAAGTCCATAGTTATTATCAATAACAAGACCACTTTTAATTAAGTTTTCTTTAGTTACTCCCTTTTTGGTAAGGAATTTAGTAAGTAAACTTCTGTCTTGAAGTGATAAACCTATTTTAAATTCTTTAATTATTTCATCATTAATACTTCTTTTATTTAAATATTCTCTAGCTTCTTTACCACTAGCTGTATTTAATATATTATGATAAAACTTAAGACTATCTTCATATACATCATATAAAGCACTATATTTATTACTGTCTTTAACAAGTGATTTGAAGTGAAGATCAAGCTCTACTCCTCCTAAATCAGCACATTTCTTTACAGCTTCTATAAATGATATATTTTCATAATCTTCTATGAATTTAAAAACATTACCTTTGGCACCACAAGAGAAACATTTATATATTTGTTTATCTTTAGATACACTCATACTTGGACTATTATCATCATGAAATGGACATATTCCAAAAAGGTTTTTTCCTTTGGGAATTAAACTAATATAACTAGATATCACATCAACTATATCAACACTATTTCGTATTTCATTTAGTTTTTCTTGAGATATATTGTTGTTCATAGTTTACACCTCCCCACATTAATAATATACGACAAAACTTTCTCATATCCTTTTTTTTAGGCAAAGAAATTTCAATTTTTTTGATTTTTTTGCTATTATAGCACATTTTTTACGGTTAGAAGGCATAAAAAAAGCAAATTTTTCATTTGCTTTTTTAATAAACTTTACTTTTTTTAACTTTGATTACAGGCCTTACACCATATCTTGCATCATTTTTAACATGTGAGTAATAAAGTTCACCTTTATTATATACAAGCCATGCTTTATCTGATGATCCAGCAAGTGAAGATGCTGTCCAGTATCCAAAGATAATTGATCTAGCTACACCTTCATTTTCATTATAAGTTTCACTATCAGGATTATCACATAATGCGAAACATCCTCCCATAGATGGGAATAACCACTTATAATCTTCTCTTTTTGAGTAGTCATCACTTGTATTTGTACCAAAGTAGAATCTATCTTTAGTACTTGTTATATCAAATGAAGTATTACCAGATATTTTAGCTACTTCTTCAGCAGTAATTAATCTTGCTCTATATCCAGTATAATCTACTGTATATGAACCATTTACTTCGTATTTATCATTTCGTTCTTTAACACCTGTCCAACCATCTGTATCTTTCTTTAAATATTTAAGTACTCTATTAGTACTTGGTCCATTTTTATTAGATCCAGATTCATTCCAAGCTACAAGTGCTGCTAAATTATGATCAAGAAGTAACTCTATAGAATCATTACCTTTTTCATCTATTAAAGTATACCATTTCATACAACCGGATAAATTACCAGTACTACTTGCTACTAAGTTATTATCATATTCTTTTTCATTACATCTTTTACCAGTTTCAGGATTGAAATATATTTCAGTACCTGTATTTTTTACTGTATTTCTTATTTCTAAATTAACATCATTACAATCATTTTTAGTTTTAGAAATACTTACTTCTTTATTTTTATAGTCAGCTCTATAATATGCTTTATTATAACTTACTACAAAACATGCTTTACTTACCTTTTTTTCTTCAGATAAGTTATATATTGCAGATACAGGTTTATCAGTAGAACCTGATATAAATTTAATTTCTTCTTCATCAAGTTCTACTTCTTTACCTATATTTTTATTTATTATGTTTTCTTCATCACTAGTTGCATTTTTTTCAATTGTTTTTATATAAGAATTAACTTGTTCAGTAATAGTCTTTATTCTTTTATTTTTAATAGCATTTAGAACAAAGAATACACCTAATACAACAAGTATTACTATTATAAGAAATATTACAAGTTTTAATGCTTTTTTCCTTCTCATATTATCACCTATGGAACTAATCCAAATCCTGATACAATCTTTCTACCAAGAGATAATCTTTGACCATATATATTCTTTGGATTATTAATTAATTTACCATTAATAACAAGCGTTGATGAAGTACCACCATCTAAGTTTGCTGCGTTATATGCGCCGTATTTCTTAAGTGTATCAGTAACTTCTCCCATGTTTGGTCCAGCAGCATGTGTACCATCTGTAACTAAGAATAGTACTACACCATCTCTTCTTTGACCAATTGCAACTCTGGCAGCTCTTGAGTAACCACCAACTGAACCATTAAACTGAATTGTTTTACCATTTACAATTAAGAATGGTCCAAATTCTAAGGCGTCTCTTATACCCATTTTGATTGCTTCTTCACCTGTTGCAGTAACAAGCATTAATTTACCATCATAATTAAATCCGATTAAGTTTCCAGCACCATTATGGTCTGACCAAATAACTTTACCATCTTTAATTAAGTATCCCATTGGAATATCAGATCCAGTACCATAGTCAACGAACATACCACCATTTATACATACTTTAGCTCCATTAGCTGGACACATATAAATAAGTCTATTCTTTTCTGGATTTCCTCCAACATTGAATTTATCAGCATGTACAAGTCTTACTTTAGAAGGATCATATATCGCTACTAAGTAAGCATTGTATCCGCCAACTTTAATATTAATTAATTTATAATCTTCGTTATTTCCATCACGAGTTAATACTTGTTCATCATATTCGTTATCATATGAATCTTTTTCTTTAGTATCAATTACGATATCGTCAAGTTTAACATCTTCATTTATAGGAATATAACTATCAGCAGCAAGTACTTTATTTACTTCTTCTTCAGAATAGAAAGTGTATGCTACCCACTGATGTGTTTTAGTATTCATTGCTGTTGCAATTAATGTATATTTAAAATCTTTAACTGCATAGAATAGAATGAAGCAGATAATGGCAAGTATATCAAGAACTGCCATTGTTATAGTTAGTTTCTTCATATTACTTGTCATCTCCTTCCTGCTCTATAGTAAATGGTTCTTCTTTAGTACCTTTACCAGCTTTTAATACATCTTTCTTAATACAAATTGTAGGTTTAATATTTCTAGCATATCCTACTTTAGTAGTTCTTAATGTAGAAGCAACCATATAAACTGTAAAGTCATTTTCAGATGTTGTTAAAATACATGATTTAGAAGCATCTATATTTACTTTTAAATCTTCTACGTTTTGAAGACCTACAAAGGCTCTTACTGCAGTTTTACTTGAATCTTTATAACTATTTTCATAAGTTCCTATCATCCAGTCAGTTTCTACTAGTATATCTTTATATGATAGACTCTTATAATAATCATTATTTAAATAATAACCAATATTTGTCTTTTCTTTTAATTCGAATGTACTATTTACTCTTGAAAAATGATTTGTTTTTGTAATTGGATTTTCTAGTACTAGTTTTAAAGTATCTTCACTAGTTTCATATACAACCCAGTTATCATCACCAAGTTTAACATATGATCCATATTTAGGTTTATTATCTTCTTTAGTAAACATAAATGGTTTTTCACTAGTACCTTCACCACTTACAAGTGTTACACTATTTTTAACATGTATTACTGGACGTACTATATATCCACTATCAGCTTCACTTGTTGAAACAGAAGTTCCATTAGTATGCCATACTTTATCATTACTTACATTTGAAAGCCACATATAATCACTAATTTCACTTGTTAAGAATGTAGCTCCATCTACCATACTATTTAAAAATTCATTAACAGTTAATAATCTAACTTTATCATCTGTTACTGTATTTTCACATTTTGCAGAAGGTTTTTCACTTTCATCATCTAGATTAATTGTATCTAAACAGTATGATGTAGTAGTTAAACTATTTTCATCAAGTACTTTTAAGAATTTATTATTTAAGTAATCTTTAATATCTGATTTATCAAATGATGTGTATTCTTTATTCCATTTAAGTTCATTAATAGGTTCTTCACTTATTAAATCTACTGAGTTATCACTATTAACTTTTAGTATTCTCCAAAGAAGACCATTAAATTTAACATAGTTATTTTCTACGTCTCCTTTAAATACATAAGCCCCACCAATTCGGTATAAACCTTTACCTTCAGTTGCAAGTGAATTAGCACTTACTACACTATTACCAAATAGTTGTACAGCTTCACCTTTTTCATTTTTAGGATTATATATTTTATAATACTTAATTAATCTTGTTCCATAGAAGATCATACATCCTCCAATGAAAAATACACTAATTAGTATAAATATTAATTGAAATAATCTAACTTTTTTTGATGATTTTCTTTTTGTTTTCTCTTTTTTAGGTTTCATTTTCTTTTCCTTTTTTGGTTTAACTTCTTTTTTCTCTTCTATAATTTCTTCTTTTTGTTCTTTAGGTTCATATTTTTCAGACCTAGTTCTTACTGGCTCAGTTTTAACTGGTTCAGGTTTAGGTTCTTCTTTAGGCCTTTCTATTTTTATATCATCAAATGATAATACTTTATCTTCTACTTCTTTTTTAGGTTCTTTCTTAGTTTTAGTTACTAACATAAAGTCATCGCCAAAGCTATCTGTATCATCTAATGAAAGAAATTCGATATCATCATTTCTCATACTTTTTCTCTCCTATCTACAAGTATAAGTATATCAAAATTAATATTTTCGTTCAACCTATATAACAAAAAAGAGTTAATAAAAACTCTTTTATTTACATATATTTTTTAATTATTTACTTTATCTAATAATTCCTTCTTTTTTGTAGTCTTCTATTGCCATATCTCTTATTCTAGGATCTAAATCCATCATTGTACAAAGAAGATTAAAATCATCTTCAGAAATATTCTTTTCTTTAAGTATTTTATTACGTAGATTATTAAAAAGTACGTAACTATCTATTCTTTCTTTATCATCACATATCATTTCAAAACCTTCTACTTCAGTTAGAGTATGTCCTTCTAGTATTTTATTTAAAAGTTCGTCGGTACGAGGAGATACTACTTTTCTATTTTTAACCCAGTATTCATATTCACTATTATTCATATACAAAAAAGAAGACAATTATATTGTCTTCGGATTTTTTATTTTACCTAATTCTTCTTTTGCGTTTTTAATTAGACAGTTAAAAATAGCTTTTTGAGCATCTAACTCACCTATAGCATTATTGATTAAATCGGCTTTATCTCTTCCGTAGATAGTAATAGTATTATTACTTGATAAAGCTAAATCAGCTTTTAAACCACTTTTTGTATTAAATAAGACATTACCATCTACATCTAATGCATAGAATATATCTCCTAAACGAACAAATCCAATACCATTACTATATGGTTTAGCTTCATCGTAAATACATGGAGTTGTTACTTCAGCATTAGTATTTGCATAACCAAATTTTCCGTTTTCAGAAATAACAATACGTCCATTACTAAAGTTACCATGAGTAGTTTTTTTGATTGGAGTTCTAACTCCGCAAGATAGTAATATATATTTTTCACCATCTGCGTAGCAAATAGTAGCTTTTTCTCCAAATGGGAATTCTTGTCCTGAAGAATAGATAGTTCCATCCCCTATTCTCTCACCATTTCTAGTATATATATATCCATATGTATCTTTAGATGTATATACTCTTTCCATTTTAATATTACTTTCTAGTCTTAGTTTTTGATTATGATTTTCTAAAACCTTACCTTCATGATCAATACTATAGCCTTTTCCAAGTACTGAATCATAAACATATGCTCCTCCATTTACAAATCTTGATGTTAATTTATATTTACAAGGAATAACTTCCTCTCCTTTAGTGTTAATATATCCCCATAATCCTGTTAAAGTATTCTTTACTTCAGCAAGTTTCTCACTAAATGGACATACCTCACTATACATAGAGCAGTCTCTAATATTATCAAAAGTAATCTTATCCATAAATACCTCCTAAATTACTTTATAAATTCTTTTATTCCCTTTTTATTTAAAGTGTTTTGCGTTTTATCTATTGAATTTATTATATCATTATAATAAGCTCTAATTTCGTTTATTATTACTTCTACTTTCTTTTCTAATTCCTCAGTACTATCTGCTCTTATTATACGACTTTTTCCAAAATAAGTAACCACATAGTAGAATTTATTTATATTTAAAGATGTTTTACCATATTTATCTTTATAGACACCGCAACAATCTTGAAGAATGTGACCATCTGAATAATAACCTACGCTAGGTGCTTTATCAAACTTAAATATTGTTTTATTACTACTATCTATTGCAAGAGTTTCGCCTTGTTCATTTGTAACAATAGCTCTATCCTCTCTAAATGGATATGCTCCTTCATATATACATGGAATAACTATCTCCATGTTTTTATTTATATATCCATATAAATCTTTCTCTAAATCTCTTATTACAGCAAGACCATTACTTGCAAAATCACTATCAAGGCAGTATTTTCTATCTAGTTTTTTCTCTATATTGCTTATATCTTCTTTTAAAGATAAAGTATCTTTATCATATCCTAGTCTTTTTTTATCATCTTCATAAAGTATTTTACCATCTACTCTTATATAATAAGACATACCATTAAAGTTTGTTACTAAAGCAAGACCGTTTTCATCGAAGTCATTAGCATCACTAAATGGTCCAAATACTTCTTTACCTTTAGTATCTATGAAATAAAAATATGTAATATCATTTTCATCTGAATACTCTATTCTTGCAAATCCATTATGAAAAGGATATGAATAAATAATATGATCATCTGATGTAATTTTTTTAATTTCTAATTTATATTTATTTTCCATGTTAATCTTCCTTTGTGTTTTAAGTATGTTGTTTTAGTTTACCCTTTTCTTTCTTTGATTTATTTTCCATCTTAATTACTTCACTAATAGACTGAGATATGGCTTCTTTTAAAGAAGTTAAATCAGTTCTTATTTTACTAAATAATTCTTCATTATTTGAAGCTTTATATTCTCTTGTTATATTAAGAGATTCTATTTCCATAGTTATAGTAGAAAGTCCTGTAAAGAACGATAATACTATTTCACCATTTGTATTATAAAAATAAATGTTTCCATTAAAATCTACAGCTCTTATTAAATCGGTATCAACATAAGATACTCTTTTATAGATACAAGGAATTATTTCGTTTCCATCTAAGTCAATTAACCCATGTGTATATAAATATGGATTTTTAGAGGTATCTCTAAACTGAGTTACTGAGTAATCTCTATCAAAATCTTCTAGTGCATAAAACTTATTAGGACTATATAAAATAGTTACTCCATCTCTTCTAATAAATCCGCACGAATTATTACGAATTATAATACCTGCATTTTCTCCTTCTGGAATAGCATATGCCGAATCAAATGATATATCAAATACTTTCTTATTATCATTATAGTATGTTATTTTTCCATCAGGTAATCTTTTAGTTCCTATTTTAGGAAGATCTCTTTTTTCTTTTTTCTTATGGTTAGTTTTAATACTAACTATTTCTTCTCCTTTAGAAAAGATAAAAAATCCTTCCATAGTAAATGTATATTCATCATATATAGGAGGAACTTCTTCCTCACCCTTCATATTAA
>JAEEMF010000050.1 GCA_016283075.1 Bacilli bacterium
TATGATAGTATTACTAAATTTATGAATGGTCTTAATGATGATATTAAGTTAGGTGTATTTGATTTAAATAAGGATGATTATTTAAATTACTATTACAAGACCGATCATCATTATAATTCCTTAGGTGCTGAACTTGTATATAAAGATATACTAAATATGTATGGACTAAGTAATAAGCTTAATATAACTCATAAGGATGTTAAAACTCCTTACTATGGATCTCACGCAAAAAGTACACTTATGACAAGAACTAGTGATACATTAACAGCAATGGATATAGATAATAACTTTAAAGTAAATATCGAAGATAAAACATTTAAACCACTAGAAGTAACTGATAGAAAAAATAAATTCTATGATTATTATGTTGGATACTTCTCTGGTATGTTTGATGAAGTAATATATGAAAATAATACTCATTACTTTAGGAATCTTCTTATAATAGGAGACTCTCTATCATGGCAAATAGATTACTTACTTGCTACTAATTTTGATAAAACTTATGTAGTAAATACTAAGTATGGTAAATGGCTTAAAGAAGATTTAGTACTTAGTGATTATATAGAGAAAAATAATATTACACATATCTTATTTTTAAGAGAAACTAAAAATCTAATATTTGATGCAGATAACTTTAAACTAGATAAGAAGGTGATTAGATAATGGTATTTTCTTCAGTAATATTTTTGTTCTTATTTTTACCTTTTTTTCTAATATGTTACTTTCTATGCAAGGATAATAAGAAAAGAAATTTAGTATTATTAATATTCTCACTAGGATTTTATGCTTGGGGTGAACCATATTATATCTTTTTAATGTTATTAATGCTTTTTGTAAACTACTACTTTACAAAGAAAATGGGTAAAGATAAAAAGACATTAATTTCATTAATAGTATTTAATTTACTAGTATTATTTTCATTTAAATATTTAAACTTCTTTATAGATAATATAAATGGATTATTTAGTTTAAATATTAAGAATGTAAATTTAAGTCTTCCTATAGGTATATCTTTTTATACATTCCAGGCTTTATCTTATGTAGTAGATGTATATAAAGGAAAAGTAAAAGCACAAAAATCATTTATTAATTTAGGATGTTATATATGTGCTTTCCCTCAGCTTATAGCTGGCCCTATTGTAAGATATACCGATATTGAAAAAGAAATAACTGGAAGAAAAACTAATATGGATGACTTTGCTGATGGCATAAGAAGGTTCATTATTGGTTTATCTAAGAAAGTTTTAATTGCTAATAACGTAGCATATATTTGTGATGTAATATTTGCCGAAGGAATAGTAGAAGGCGGAGTTATTGGTATGGTAATAGCAATACTATCATATACACTTCAAATCTATTTCGATTTTAGTGGATACTCTGATATGGCTATAGGACTTGGTAGAATGCTTGGATTCCACTATAATGAAAACTTTAATCTTCCATATATGGCTGAAAGTGTTACTGACTTTTGGAGAAGATGGCATATATCTTTATCATCATTCTTTAAAGATTATGTATATATTCCATTAGGAGGAAATAAAGGTGGTACTTTTAAACATATTAGAAATATTCTAATTGTTTGGATGTTAACAGGACTTTGGCATGGTAATTCATGGAACTTTATAATATGGGGATTATATTACGGAATAATTCTTTTAATAGAAAAGTATTTTGTTAAAGATAACTTTAATAAAGTTTTCCACCGTATAATTACAATTTTTATTATATGTATAGGATGGTTAATATTTAGAGAAACTAATTTTAATGATCTAAGTTTATCATTTAAGACTTTATTTGGTGTATATGGAATAGGTAATATAAAATACTTATATTATTTAGGAATATTCTCATTTAGATTTATATTAAGTTTTATCTTTGGAATTATTTTATCCACAGACTTAGTAAAGATAAAAGATGGATTATATAAAGATATATTATTAATTATATTATTTATTTTATCTATTATTATGGTAGTAGTAAGTTCTTATAATCCATTTATTTACTTTAAATTTTAATAATAAAAAAGTTTAGATAAATCTAAACTTTTTTATTTTTTTAAAAAATTTTTAAAAAAGGTGTTGACAAAAGAAACCCTTTTTAATAAAATGTTATTAAGAGAAGAGGAAACCACTTCTCAAATATAAAATCATTTGTTATTAACAAACTGATAGTAAGAGCAAGTTAACTTGCTAATTATTTATAATTTATGTTATTAACAAAATGATAAAAAGAAAGAGGATGATTATATGAACATGAAAATTGATAAGAAAGGACTTAGAACAATACTTCAAAATTTTTATAACAAACATGATGAAATGGGTGAAACTAGAATTGAATTTAGAAAAGAATTAGCTGGTTATACTAATCAGGAGTATGAAACAGTAAGAACTTACAAAGTAACTAAGAAAAAAATGCTTGGTCAAGTATTTACTTATGAAAGAGAAGTTGAAAAAGAAGAAATAAGAACTATTCTAAATCAAGTATTTGAAAATGAAGGAATCATCTTCGAAGACTTTGATTATGATATTGATATTAATTATGTTACTACAGGATATGGACTTGGAGAACATACAGAAGCAAAAAGAGTATTTAAAGGTATCGAGGCCAATGTGGATTATATTAATGAATTTCAAACTAAAGGTACAGAGTACGTAAGATGATAAAGAAAACTTTTAAATATAACTATGATTGGTACTCGTGTTAAATAATATATATTTATTAAATAATTAGAAAGAAGGATTTATATGAGTAAAATTTTATATACGATAGATATGAATAATGGATTTGTTAACTTTGGACCTATGGCAAATCCAGAATATAATAAGTTGGTTCCAGAACAAGTAAAGTTAATTAATAAGTTTATTAATGAAGGAGAATATGTAAATTTTATATTAGAAGGGCATGATCAAAATGCTAGAGAATTTAAAACTTATCCTCCACACTGCATTATGGGTACTGAGGAAGCTGAGTTAATACCAGAACTTAAACCTTATGAAAAATATGAAAAAGCTAATAAGTTCTATAAAAATAGTATTAACGGAATGCTTAATCCTAGTGTTCAAGAACAGATAAGAAGACTTAAAGATTTAAAAGAAATTGTAATTCAAGGTGTATGTGCAGATCTATGTGTTATGGATTTTGCTAGAACAAGCGCAAGATTCTTAGATGAGATTAATAGTGATGCAAGAATATTTGTAGTAAAAAATGCAATTGATACATTTCATGCTAGAGGTCATGATAGAGATGAATGGTTATACATAGCTGCTAAAGTTATGGGGCAAGCTGGTATTGAATTTGTAAGAGATACAGAAGATTTAGAAAATGTTGAAAAAGGATATGGATATTATAAAGGTGGTAATTATGGAAAATAAAACTTTAATGACAGATTTTTATGAATTAACAATGGCTCAAACATATTTTGATGAAGGAGATAAAGATGAAGTAATGTACTTTGATATCTTCTTTAGACAAAATCCTATGAATGGTGGATATACAGTTGCAGCTGGTTTAGATGAAATGATTGAATATGTTAAAAACTTTAAATTTGATGAAGAAAATATTAATTATTTAAGATCACTTGGAACATTTAGTGAAGAGTTCTTAAATTACTTAAAAGATTTAAAGTTTACAGGTGATATCTATGCTATTCCAGATGGTACTCCAGTATTCCCTAATGAACCAGTTATTACTGTTAGAGCAAAAGCAGTAGAAGCACAAATTTTAGAAACAGCATTACTTGCTTGCTTCAATCATGCATCACTTGTTGCAACATCAGCAAAAAGAATTACTGATGAAGCAGTAATTGATGGTAAAAAAATTCCTGTTATGGAATTTGGTGCTAGAAGAGCAAGAGGTATTGATTCAGCAATGGAAGCTTCTAAATATGGTGTTATGGGAGGATGCGTAGCAACAAGTAATACACTTGCTGGATATAAATATAATCTTCCAGTATCTGGAACTATGGCACACTCACTTGTAACTAACTCTGAAAATGAATATGAAGCATTCTTAAAATATGCTAAATCTAATCCAGATAACTGCATTTTCTTAGTTGATACATATGATACTTTAAGAAGTGGTATTCCTGCTGCTATTAGAGTTGCAAATGACTATTTAATTCCAAATGGATATAAATTTAAAGGAATCAGAATTGATTCAGGAGACCTTGCTTACTTATCAAAAGAAGCTAGAAAACTATTAGATGCAGCTGGATTTACTGATACTAAGATTTGCTTATCAAATGGTTTAAATGAATATACAATTAGAGATCTTGTTAAAGAAGGAGCTAAATTTGATTCACTTGGTGTAGGTGATAACATTTCTGCAAGTAAAGAAAGACTTGGAGGAGTATATAAATTAGTAGCAATTGAAAATCAAGGCAATTTAATTCCAAAGATTAAAGTAAGTGAAGATACAATTAAAACTATTAATCCTGGATATAAGAAAGTATATAGATTCTATGATAAGAAAACAGGATATGCTTTAGGAGATGTCATTGCTTTAAGTGATGAACTAATTCCTAAAGATAAATATACTTTAATTAGTCCTACTGAAGAATGGAAAACTACTACTATCAGTAATTATGATATTAGAGAGTTACAAGTACCTATCTTCAAAGATGGTGAGTTAGTATATACTAATCCTACTATTAAAGAAAGAAAAGACTTTTGTGATAAAGAAATGGAAACTTTATATCCAGAAGTAAGAAGAATTATTAATCCTCATATCTACTATGTAGATTTAACTTTAAAATTATTAAATTTAAAGAAACAGTTAATCTTAGATACTAGAAAGACTAAAGAAGATGGATTCCAAAAAGTTAAAGAAGCTAAAGAAAATAATTAAAGATTTTCAAATATCTAGTCAGGAGGGAACTAATCCTAGTTTTATTAAAACAAAAGCTTATAATTTTACCTTAAATAATGGTTTTAAACTAAGTAGAGAAAAGATTATTAAAGGTAATAAAGATGGTTCTGCAGTAATTATTATTCCTTATATAAATGATAATTTATTACTTGTTATAGAACCAAGAGTATTTACTAAAACAGGAGTTGGGATTAGTTTTCCTGCTGGATATATTGAAGAAGGTGAAAAACCAGTAGAAGCAGCTTTAAGAGAGCTAAAAGAAGAAACAGGATTAGTACCAGAAAAACTTGTAGAAGTAGATAGTTTTTATCAAGATGAAGGATGTTCGGAAGCGTTTAATCA
>JAEEMF010000051.1 GCA_016283075.1 Bacilli bacterium
GATGCTGAGTGGAAAATAATCGAAACAATTCTAGAAGAAATTCAAGCCGAAGTTAGAGAAGATAATGATAGTGCTAGTGAATAGCACTATTTTTTCCTAATGAAGAAAATAATTAAAATAGTTATTATATTAGTAGTAATGGTACTACTAATATTAGCTGCAGGCTTGATTTGTTTTAATATGAATATTAAACCAGTACAAACTGATAGTGAAGAAGTAGAATTAGAGATAAAAGAAAATATGACATATTCTACTTTAGGAAGTGTTCTAAAAGATAATGGTTTAATAAGATCAGAGTTATGGTATAAAGTTTATATTAAAGTATATAAACCAAATAACTTACAAAAAGGTTTCTATAAATTAGATAAAAATATGAGTTTAAAAGAAATAATAGATAATTTAGAAGAAGGATCTACATTTGATCCAAATATAATTAATATTACTTTTAAAGAAGGACTTAATGTAAGAAAAGTCGCTAAAGTAATAGATGAAAAAACAGATAATACTTATGATGATGTACTTAATCTTATGAAAGATAAAGATTATATTAAATCTTTAATAAGTAATTACTGGTTCTTAACAGATGAAATACTTGATAGTAAAATATATTATCCTTTAGAAGGATATTTATTTCCAGAAACATATAGTATTTCTTCTAAAGCAAGTGTAAAAGAAATATTTAAAGTACTTCTAGATCAAACTGATAAAGTACTTACTAAATATAAAGATAAAATTAATTCTAGTAAGTATTCAGTTCATAAATTAGTAACACTAGCTTCTATTGTAGAACAAGAAGCAGGTAAAGCTGATGATAGAGCTAGCGTAGCAGGAGTATTCTATAACCGTTTAAATAGTAAATGGTCTTTAGGATCAGATGTTACAACATATTATGCTATTAAACAAGATGATTTTAGTCATTCACTTACTAAATCAGAAATAGCAACATGTAATAATGGATATAATACAAGATGTTCTAGTTTAGTAGGACTTCCAGTAGGACCTATCTCTAATCCAGGAGAAGAATCTATTAATGCTGTTATGAATCCAGCAAGTCATTCTTACTACTATTTCGTAGCAGATAAGAATGGTAAAACATATTTATCTAAAACATATAATGAACATAATAGTACAATAGCAAAACTTAAAAAACAAGGACTATGGCAAGCATAGTCCTTTTTATTATTAATCAAGTTTTGAACAGTATAATTCAAATATTACCGGTGAATCATCTAATAATGAATAACCATATGATGCTGTAATATTCTTAGTTGAATCAACACGGCAAATAAAGTTATCAGTTATAAGAGCAGTATATAGATAATTGGTATCAGGAAACTGAATCATTGTAGCACTAGCCATATATTGTTTTTTATAATGTATTTCACTATAGTAATCACAATTACTAATACTTAAAGTTTGAACTGTTTCACCATACTGACCAGCATTTTGACTACTTTTACCATTATATCCACTTGTAGAATATATAGCTGAACAAATATAAGTTCCTTTATTTAATTCTTTCTCTGCTGTATAGAAATCACGCTTTTCATAGTGAAGACTATAGGTAGTAACATTATCAATAATATTTGGAATACTAAATGTTTTAATTTTTAAACTATTTAAAGCATCATTTACATTAGTTATTGGATCACCATTTAAAGTTTTCCATGTTGTATCGGTAGGGGTAAAGCCAACATCAGTAGCAACATTTGAGTATGCTAAAACGATTGCTAAACTAGAAGCAATCGTAAGACCTAATATAAAGAAAAATAATCTTGATTTAAATAGTCTTTTCATATTATCTTACCTTAATCTAATTATATATTTATTATATTTTATAGTCAATAATTGTATAATTTGACAATAGTATATATATGTATATAATAAAGAGCCATGAGGTGATTCTTATGGCATTTATATCAGGTCATCAAAAATGGAATAAAGATTCGTATATGTGGAAAACTCCTAATGAAGAAGAAATGATGATTTCGGGAGCATTTTCTCATTATGAACCGATTATTAATAATCCAAAGGGTAAAATTGATTATATTATTTATACATATGGAAATAGAGTAGAGGATGTTTCTAAAAATCCTTTTACAGTAAAAGAGTCTAAAATACATTGTGATAGAATTTTAAATTATCTAAAGGATAAAGAAGGTAATTATAAACTATTAATGTATTATATGGATAAAGATGCTCCTATAGTAGAAGATGCTAAAAAAGTAGCATCATTTATAGATCTATTAAATGCTGATGGTAATACTAATTCGGTAACATTACTTAGTTTATCTAAAGCTAGTGATATGGCCATTTATGTACCTAAATTTATTAAAAAGGAAGATAGTCTAAATAAACTTAATGTAATTAATGTAGCGGCTCCTTATGAAGGAACTATTATGGCTTCACCAAGAATATTTTATCCTATGATAAAAAAATTATTTTGGAATAATGAAACTATATATAAAATATTTAAAAATGTGTATGAAAGTATTAGTAGTAATTCTCATATGGATTATGATATAGCAATAAAAGATGGTATTTGTTTACAAAGTTATAATACATTTAGTAACGAGTTTTATAAAGAATTTGACTTTAATAAAATTCTTTATAATAAAGAATTACTTGAATTAATAAGAGAAATGACTAATAGTCCCTATAAATATTACGATTCATCTTTTATTAGAGATATCTTTAGTAAAGAAAATATGGATGCTTTATCAAGCGCTAAATCATTTACTAATATTACAACAGGTATTGATAAAGATACTTTAGGAAATCAAATAAAAGCATTTAATTTAGTAGGTATAGCATTATGTTTATTAAATAAATTATTCTTAGAAGGAAAAGGTGATGGTCTTGTTAAAACATCATCTGAAAAACTAATAGAAGATTATTTAGATATAGAAAGTATACATATACCTTCTATGCATCATGATATAGCTAGTACTAAAGAATTTGATAATGTTCTTAAAATTACACATGATGTTATAACAAGAAGATAAATATTTTGATTATTATGTTATAATACATACGGAAGTGATAATATGTCTATTAAAGAAATGGAAGATTATGCAAGTAAGTATGATATTCCTATAATGGAAAAAGAAGGAATAGAGTTTCTTACTAAATATATAAAAGATAATAATATAAAAAGTATTTTAGAAATTGGTACTGCAATAGGATATTCTGCTATTAGAATGTGTAATATTAGTAGTGATATAACTGTTACTACTATTGAAAGAGATGAAGAAAGATATAATATTGCTGTGGAAAACGTTAAATCTAATAATTTAGAAGATAGAATTACTTTAATACTAGGAGATGCTTTAGAAGTAGATGTTACTGGTAAATATGATTTAATCTTTATAGATGCTGCAAAAGCTCAGTCTATAAAGTTCTTTACTAAATATAGTCCATTATTAAAAGAAGATGGTACTATTATTACTGATAATATTAATTTTCATGGATTAACTTTTAGTAAAGATCCAGCTCCTACTAGAAATTTAAGACAACTTACAAGAAAGATAAATGATTATCTAAAATGGCTTGAAGATAATAAAGAGTTTACATCTAAATATGTAAATATTGGTGATGGAGTAATGATTAGTAAAAGAGTGTAAAAGCTCTTTTTATTTGCTTTTTACAATATAAGTGATATAATACTAACACTTCAAAAAGAAGTTGAAACTTATTAAAAAATATTATATTATTGAATATATCAATATAGAAAGGAAGGTGTTTTATGAAACTAATTATTATGCCTAAAAGTATTAACATGCTTAATAACTTACTTGATAAAATAGATGGTGTTATAGTCGGATATAAAGGACTATGTATGAATATGCCTAAAGATTATTCTAAAGAAGAAATAGAAGATATTATTAAGATATGTAAAGATAATAATAAAGAAGTATTTATTTCTTTAAATAAGAATATGTTTAATAAAGATATAGATACTTTAAAAGAAGTAATGATATCTTTAGATAATATGGGTGTAAATGGTATTTTATACTATGATATAGCACTAGTTAATATAAAAGAAGAATTAGGATTAAAAGTAGATTTAGTAT
This sequence comes from Bacilli bacterium, assembly GCA_016283075.1. Classification (GTDB taxonomy): domain Bacteria; phylum Bacillota_I; class Bacilli_A; order RF39; family UBA660; genus RGIG4266. The sequence goes on from JAEEMF010000051.1 coordinate 4,074, forward strand.
GGAATCAAGAACATTTAACTACTAATTATTTAACAATGAATTTTTGGTATGAATATGGTGCTAAATATACATTAATATCTAATGAAATAACTTTAGATGAAATAAAAGATATTAAGAAAAATGCTAAATGTAAATTAATGTTTTATGCTTTTGGATACCTTCCTATGTTTGTATCTAGAAGAAACTTAGTTAAAAACTATTTAGAAACATTTAATATAGATGATAATAGTAAAATAAATTACCTTTCTAAAGAAGGAAAAGAGTATCAAATAATAGATACTGAAGATGGTACTATTGCTTACTCTGATAGAGTACTTAATGCTATAAAAGAATCTATAGAAATAGATGCTGATTATACTATTTTAAATAGTTTTAGTATAGATGAAGATATATTTAATAAGGTAGTAGATCTATTTAGTAAAGTAAGTACTGATAATGCGTTAGAATATAAAGAAGAAATAGATAAAATGTTTCCTACATATTTAGGATTCCTATATAATGAAACAATCTATAAGGTGAAGAAAAATGACTAAGAAAGTAGAACTTTTAGCTCCAGCAGGAGACTTAGAAAGACTTAAAGTTGCTCTTCTTTATGGAGCAGATGCAGTATATATAGGAGGACCTAGATTAGGACTAAGAGCTAACGCAATTAACTTTACTATAGAAGAAATAAAAGAAGGATGCAGTTTTGCACATAAACTTGGTAAAAGAGTACATGTAGCAGTAAATATAGCCCTTCATAATAAAGAAATAGATGGAATGGTTAAGTACTTAAAAGATTTAGAAGAAGCAGGAGTAGATGCTATTATAGTTAGTGATCCAGCTATTATGAAAGTAGCAAAAGATAATACTAATATAGAAATACATGTTTCTACTCAGGCATCTACTTTAAATATAGAAGCTGTTAAATTTTGGAAGAAATTTGGAGCTACTAGAGTAGTACTTGGTAGAGAAACTTCTAAAGAAGATATAAAAGAAATAATAGATAATGTTGATATAGAAATAGAATCCTTTATACATGGTGCTATGTGTTCTTCATATAGTGGTAGATGTGTACTTTCTAACTTCTTTACAGGAAGAGATGCTAATCGTGGTGGATGTGCTCAAATTTGTAGATGGGATTTTGATTTACTTGATGAAAATAAAAATATTCTAGAAGGGGATAAACCATTTACTTTCTGTACTAAGGATTTATCTCAGTTAGAATATATTCCAGATATGATAGATTTAGGTATATCTTCCTTTAAAATAGAAGGAAGAATGCGTTCTATATATTATATTGCTACAGTAGTAGGAGTATATAGAAAAGCTATTGATAATTATTTAAGTGGTAATTATAAGTATGATAAAGATAGTGAAAAAGTACTTAGAGCAGTAGCAAATAGAGATAGTATTAGTCAGTTCTTAAATGGTAACTTTGGTAAAGAATCTCAGTACTATAACGGAAGAGAAGAAATATCAAATCAAGACTTTTTAGGATTAGTACTAGATTATGATAAAGATAGTAAGATGGCTACTATAATGCAAAGGAACTACTTTAAAAAAGGTGATGTAGTAGAATTCTTTGGACCAAATGATAAGTGTTTTACTTATACAGTTAATGATATTTATGACGAAGAAGGAAATATTATTGATATAGTAAGACATCCAAAACAGGTAGTAAAATTACCAGTTGAGGAAGAGTTAAATACTTGTGATATGATGAGAATTAAAAAATATTGACAAACTAGTTAAATTATTGTAATATTTTGTATGTTTAAGAAAAACTTAAGAAAAGGTGATATAAATGTTAAACGAAGAAGAAAAAATAAAAATAACTGAAAATGGTTTAGCAGAATTAAAAGCTGAATATGAAGAATTAACAACAGTAAAAAGACCAGAAAACGTTCAAGCTATTAAAGAAGCAAGAGCACTAGGAGATTTATCAGAAAATGCTGAATATGATGCTGCAAGAAATGAACAAGCTGTTATTGAAGCAAGAATTACTGAACTAGAAAAAATCTTTGAAAGAGTAGAAGTTATTCGTGAAGATGAAGTTTCTACTGATTGTGTATCAATTGGAACAAATGTAAAATTAGAATTTGTTGATGATGGAGAAACTGAAGTTTATAGTATTGTTGGTACTACTGAAGCTGACCCATTTGAAAATAAAATATCTAATGAATCACCAATTGCTAAAGCTATTTTAGGTAAAAAAGCTGGAGATGTTGTAACAGTTAATACTGACTCAGCAAATTACGATGTAAAAGTACTAGAAATAATGGCACAATAATGTGCTTTTTTTCTTTTTAAACCTTGTAATAATAAGGATTTTAGTATATACTATAAATGTTTTGAAGGAGAATGAATATGGCAAAGAAACAAGAAAAGAAAAATGTAGAAGAAATTATTGTTACTATAGATGGTAAAGAGTGGCAAGATGCTTTAGATAAAGCTTTTGAAAAAGCAAATAAAAAAGCTAAAATTGATGGATTCAGACCAGGTAAAGCTCCAAAAGAAGTATTCTTAAAGAAATATGGTGTTGAAGCATTATTTATGGATGCAGGAGATATCGTTTTAGAATCAGCATATCAAAAAGCCTTTGAAGGAAAAGAAAAATTAGACTTAGTTGCTCAACCAGAAGTTGGTTTAAAATCAGTTGATGAAAAACACATTGAATTTGTATTTACATTAACTACTAGACCAGAAATTAAATTAGGTGATTATAAGAACCTAAAAGTTAAAAAAGAAGCTGTTAAGGTAACTGAAAAAGAAATTACTGAAACAATTGATCAAATGAGAGCTAAATACGCTGAAAGCGTTATTAAAGAAGATGGAGCTAAAGTTGAAAACGGTGATGTAGCTGTAATCGACTTTGAAGGATTCAAAGATGGAGTTGCTTTCCCAGGTGGAAAAGGTGAAAACTATGATTTAACAATCGGTAGTAACACTTTTATTCCAGGATTTGAAGAACAATTAATTGGTATGAAAGTTGGAGAAACTAAAGATGTTAATGTAACATTCCCAGAAGACTATCATGCTGAAGAATTAAAAGGTGCTCCAGTAGTATTTAAAGTTAAAGTTAATGAAATAAAAACAGTTGTTATTCCAGAAGTAGACAAAGAATTCTTTGCAGATCTTGGAATGGATGATATTGAAACTTTAGATGACTTAAAGAAAAATGTTAAAGAAACAATTAAATTAAGAAAAGAAGCAGATGCTGATAATAAATACATTGACGATTTATTAGCTGCAGCAGCAAAAGAAGCTGAAGTAGATGTACCAGAAGTTATGATTCATGATGAAGCTCATAGAATGGTACATGAATATGAAGATAGATTAAAAATGCAAGGAATTACACTTGATCAATTCTTTAAAATTACTCATTCAAGTGAAGCAGAACTTATGGAAAAAATGCATGACGATGCTAAAGCAAGAGTAACTTATAGATTAATTCTAGAAGAAATCGTTAAAGTAGAAAAACTAGAAGTATCTGAAAAAGAAGCTGAAAAAGAAGCTGAAGAACTTGCTAAAAAATACCAAATGAAGAAAGATGAATTCGTTAAAGCATTTGGTGGACTTGATATGATTAAATATGATTTATCAATGAGAAAAGCTATAGATGTATTAAAGGGTGAGTAATCACTCTTTTTTTTATATTCTAATTATGTTATTATTAAAATAGGTGAAGTATATGAAAAATAGAAATGGTTTTACTTTGATAGAGTTATTAGCAGTAATCTTAGTACTTGGTATTATTGCACTTATTGCAATACCACAAGTAAATAAAGTAATAAATGAATCAAAGGTAGGTGCCAATGTTGCAACTGCTAATACATATTATAAAGAGGCACAAAGTGTTTGTCAGATAAACTTATTAAATGAAAAGGAACATGAAGGTATATTTAATTTATCTGAATATCAAGACAATATTGAAGGTAATAAAAATGTTACTGGATATGTAAGAGTCAATAATAGCTGTTCCATAGAACTTGTTATGGTAGCTGATAATACTTCGGATTATTGTTATGTTAAATCCTATAATGATGATACAGTAAGATACTATAAAAAGTCAGAAGGCGGAGCATGTGATGTAGATGGTAAAGAAGAAACAGGACTTTCTTGTTTTGAATACACAGAAAATAGTGGAGAAATAACTATTACTGGTTATAAGTGTGGTGGACAAATAACATCTATGTCTAGTACATCAAGAGAGGCTTTAATGGAGCAAGGTATACAAATTCTTTCTCATACAGCTGGAGAAGCTATGGATGTAGTTATTCCTGCATCTATTGGTGGTAAACCAGTTGTAAAAATAGGAGATAGTGCCTTTTCTGTTATTAATAGTGTTGATCCTGAAACATATGAAATAGGTATTGATTTAAATAAAAAAGTTATTATCAATTCGGTAGTTATTCCATCCTCAGTAAGAGAAATCGGAAACTTTGCATTTGCTACTAATAATATTACAAGCTTAACATTATCAGAAGGATTACTTAGTGTTGGTTTAGCAGCATTTATGGGTAATAAAAGTTTAAATACTTTATATTTACCAAATAGTGTTATATCTATAGGGGATTATTGTTTTGCAGCATCTAACTTATCTTCTATTGCAATAGGAAATAATCTTTCAAAAATATCAACGGGTGCTTTTGGATATAATAAAATTAAAAGTGTTAATATTCCAGATAGTGTAACTAAAATAAGTGATCAAGCATTTGCAAAAAATCAGCTTACAACCATAGATTTAAACAATGTTGAAAAAATTGGTAATCAAGCATTCCGTAGTAATAATCTTTCATCTATAAACTTAAATAAAGTTCAAGAAATAGGTGATGGCGCATTTCATTTAAATAATTTAACAAGAGTTGTAATTCCATCAACAGTAACTAAAATTGCACGAGGTGCCTTTGGAATTGTTGTAAATGATGAAGAATTAGGTAATGCTGAATTAAAAACAGTTGTTAATAATACAGGGAAGTCATTTGACTGGGGGGAAATCTTATTTTGGAATTCTAGTGAAAAGTTTGAAACTGGAGTTGCAAGTTATTATTCATTAAGTGTAGATATAATAAAGGAGTAATATGAAAAAGTATAGTGTTGTATTTGGAATTATATTAGTTGTATTATTTATATATATAATTGGTCTTATTAGTTATAACAATAAATATAGTGATAAGACTATCAAAAAAGAATTAGGTGCAAAACTATCAGAAATAGGTAAAACATATTATGAAGAATTTTATTATGATAAAGCTTTAGAAGGAGATCCTACTAAACTTATAAATATTGATAATGGTATTAAAATAGATCTTAGTAGTTTATCTTCTTATGAATTCTTAGACAATTTTTTTAAAGAAGATATTGTTAATAAAAGAACTAATGAGAAATGTGACTATGATTCTACTTTAGTTATTATTTATCCGGATAGTCCTTATAAAAAGAGTGATTATCATATTGAAACAGTTATAAACTGTGGTATAGAAAATTAGATTTATATCTAATTTTTTTTATGATATAATTATATAGTTAGTTTTATAACAAATAGAAAGGACTAATTATGTTTAAGTTATTTAAAAATTTTACATTAAAGGAAAAATTAGTTATTTTAGCCTGCTTAATACTTGTTGGTGCTAATGTAGGTTTAGAACTAAGAATCCCTGACTATATGTCAAAGATAACTCAGCTTGTACAAACTGATGGTAGTAAAATGAGTGAAATACTTACTCAAGGAGCATATATGGTTATATGTGCTTTTGGTAGTTTAGTAGCTTCTATTATTGTAGGTTATCTTGCTGCTAGATTATCTTCATCTTTTTCATTAAGCATTAGAGAGAAAGTCTTTAATAAAGTACAAAGTTTTGGTACTGAAGAAATAAAGAAATTCTCTACTAGTAGTTTAATTACACGTACAACTAATGATATTACACAAATAGAAATGTTTATTGCAATGGGACTTCAAATGACATTTAGAGCTCCTATTATGGCAATATGGGCTATCTCAAAAATTATTAATAGAAGTTTACAGTGGAGTATGCTTACAGCAGGATGCGTAGTACTTTTACTTGCTACTGTTATATCTTTAATGATTATTGTAGTACCTAAGTTTAAAGTAGTACAAAAATTAATTGATAAGATTAATGGACTTACTAGAGAAAACTTAACTGGTATTAGAGTAATAAGAGCATTTAATGCTGAAAAGTTCCAAGGTAAGAGATTTGAAAAAGCTAATAAAGAATTAACTGATACTCAGTTATTTATTCAAAGAAGACTTGCTATATTAAGTCCAGTTATGAACTTAGTAATGCATGGTTTAACATTTGGTATTTATATAATAGGTGCATACTTAATATCAAATTCACTTATATCAGAAAAGATTACTGTTTTTTCTAATATGGTAGTATTCTCAAGTTATGGTATGCAAGTTATTATGTCATTCTTAATGCTTGCCTTTATCTTTATGATATGGCCTCGTGCTAGTATTTCAGCTAATCGTATTAATGAAGTATTAGACGAAGAAGTTACTATTAAATCTGGAGAATTTGATGGTACTACAAGTGAAGTAGGTACTGTTGAATTTAAGAATGTTTCATTTAAATATCCAGATGCTGATGAATATGTTATTAAAGATGTATCATTTAAAGCTGAAAGAGGAGAAACAGTTGCTTTTATAGGTTCTACTGGATCTGGTAAATCAACTCTTATTAACTTAGTTCCTAGATTTTATGATGCTACAGATGGAGAAGTATTTGTAGATGGAGTAAATGTTAAAGATTATAAGATTAAAGCTTTAAATAATAAATTAGGTTATATATCACAAAAAGCTTTTATGTTTACAGGATCTGTTAAAGAAAATGTAGCATATGGTGATAATGGTAAAGGACAAATTAGCCTTGATAAAGTAAAAGAAGCTATTGAAGTAGCACAAGGTAAAGATTTCGTTGAAAAGATGGATAAAACTTATGATGCTCATATAGCTAGAGGTGGTACTAATGTATCAGGTGGTCAAAAACAAAGATTATCTATTGCCAGAGCTATAGCAAGAGAACCTGAAATCTATATTTTTGATGATACATTCTCTGCACTTGACTATAAGACTGATTTAACTTTAAGAAAAGAGTTAAAGAAATATACTAAAGATGCAACTAGTTTAATAGTTGCACAAAGAATTGGTACTATAATGAATGCTGATAAAATAATTGTACTTGATAATGGAAAATGTGTTGGAATGGGAACTCATAAAGAACTACTTAAAACTTGTGATGTTTATAAAGAAATTGCTTTATCACAACTTAGTAAGGAGGAACTAGAAAATGCCTAGACCTGGACAAAATATTGAAAAACCAAAAAACTTTTTCCAATCAATAAAAAGATTATTCCATAATCTAAGAGAATATAGAATAATCTTAACAATTATTTTAGTACTTTCATTCTTAAGTGCAGTATTTTCTATAGTAGCACCTAATCTTTTATCTAAAATAACAGATGAAATAACAGATGGTATTAAACCTAATACCGAAGTACTTCAAGAGCTTGGTACAAAAATCTATACTAACTTATCAAGTGTAGATCAAACTAAAATACTAGAAATACTTTCTAGTGATAAGATAAGTATTGAAGATAAAATAGCATTTGATGCTTTTATAAAACGTAATAATTATGAAACTGAGTTATTTTCACTTCCTGAAAGTATTCTATCTTTATTAATTGATGATATTAACTATAAAGGAAATGTTATTACTTATAAAGAACAAATGAAGTTTATAGAACTTATGAGTACTATGGGAGATTCATTAGAAAACTTAGATAAACTTCCAGAAAGTATTTATACTTTAGTTGAACCAAAGATTAATATTTCAAAGATTAAACATTTTGCTATTATACTTGCAATTTTATATATATTAAGTTCAATCTTTAATTATATTCAAGGATTTGGTATGGCTACTGTATCAAATATTTTTGCTAAGAAACTTAGAACTAATATATCTCATAAAATAAATAAGTTACCTTTAAAATATTTTGATACTTTTGAAACAGGAGATATTCTTTCTAGAATTACAAATGATGTTGATTTAATAAGTCAAAACTTAAATCAAAGTTTAGCTACTCTTGTTTCTAGTGCAACTTTATTCTTAGGTGCATTATTTATGATGTTCTATACAAATGCTTTAATGGCTATTACAGCAGTAGGAGCAAGTGTAATAGGATTTGTATTTATGTTTATAATTCTTTCTAAGAGTCAAAAATACTTTATAAGAAAACAAAAAGAACTTGGTGATTTAAATGGATATATTGAAGAAATGTATTCTGGTCATACAGTTGTAAGAGCTTATAATGGAGAAGAAGATGCTAAGGAAGAGTTTTCTAAATTAAATAAGAAATTATATAAGAGCAATTTAATGAGTCAGTTCTTATCTGGACTTATGCCTCCATTTATGGGATTCATTGGTAATTTTGGATATGTTTGTGTTTGTGTAGTAGGAGCTCTTCTTGTTATGAATAATCAAATTACATTTGGTGTAATAGTAGCATTCATGATTTATGTAAGATTATTTACTAATCCACTTTCACAAATAGCTCAGGCTATGACATCTATGCAATCTACTGCAGCAGCTGCTGAAAGAGTATTTGAGTTTGTAGATGAAAAAGAAATGACTTTAGAAGATAGTTTAACTAAGACTTTAGATAAAAAAGAAGTTAAAGGTGAAATAGTATTTGATCATGTTCGTTTTGGATATGATAGTAATAGAGATATAATTCATGACTTTAGTGCTTCAGTAAAACCTGGTCAAAAGATTGCTATTGTAGGTCCTACAGGAGCAGGAAAAACAACTATGGTTAATTTACTTATGAAGTTCTACGAAATTAACTCTGGAGATATTACAATTGATGGAGTATCTATTCATGATTTAACAAGAGAAAATATTCATGATTTATTCTGTATGGTTCTTCAGGATACTTGGCTATTTAATGGTACTATCCGTGATAATATCAAGTTTAATGAAGAAAGAATTACTGATGAAGAAATAATGTCTGCTTGTAAAACAGTTGGAGTATCACATTTTATTAAAACACTTAGTGGTGGACTTGATGCTGAAATAGGAGATTCTGATAGTATTTCAGGAGGTCAAAAACAATTATTTACTATTGCTCGTGGTATGCTTAAAAATTCTCCATTCTTAATACTAGATGAGGCTACAAGTAATGTTGATACAAGAACTGAAGAGTTAGTACAAAAAGCTATGGATAAATTAACAGTAGGGAAAACATCATTTATCATTGCACATAGATTATCAACTATTAAAAATGCCGATTTAATACTTGTAATGGATAATGGTGATATAGTTGAAAAAGGAACTCATGAAGAACTTTTAAAGAAGAATGGTTTCTATGCTAAACTATATAATTCCCAATTTGAAAAAACAGAAATATAAGATGTAAATCTTATATTTTTTTGTTATAATTATACTAGGTGATAACATGATAAACGTAAAAGATCAGTTAAAAATAGGATCAATTATTAATTTTATAGTATCAGGAGCACATATCTTAAAATTTGCAAATATGTCTTCAGTATACTCATTACTATGTATAGTACTTACTTCTTTAGCAGGTATTTATTTATATATGTTATCTGAAAAAGAAGAATATGAAATAAAGAAAATGAACTGGATTATTATTATATTTTCCATATTATTAATTCCATTTAATTTAATATCAACAATTGTATATTTCTTAGCATATGATAAAACAAATACAATGAAAAATTTTGAAAATGCTCCTCCTAAAGAAGATGAAGTATCATCTGATAGTAAAAGACTAGATTTTATACTTAAACTAGGTGCAGGAATGGTAGTACTTTCAGGAATTATATTTGCTACTTCTAACTGGAATAGTATTTCTGCAACTTTTAAAACTGTTTTGGTATTTCTTTTAGGATTATTATTTTTAGGATTATATTATGTATCTAAAAAATATATTAAAGTAGAATCATCTACTAGATTATATTATTTGCTTTCAATGATATTTATTTGGTTAGGAGTATTTACTATTAAGTTTATTTCTCCTTATAGTGAAATTTTTACCTTTGAAAAGAAATATATCTTTTATGGTATTACTTCTTTTATAGCATCTATAATGTTTCTACTTTCATATAAGTTATTTAAAAGCGAACTACTTAGAATACTTACTACAATGGCTATAATATTAGGAGCTTCATTTATAGGTATTTATTTTAAAGCAGGTAAAGAATTTATAGTACTTCTAGTATTCTTAGTACTAATAATAGAATACTTATTTAATAAGAAAAATGAACTTCTTATTAACTTTATTGTACCAGTAACACTTGTCCTAGGTTTTATAAATCCATGGATTTGTGCAGGTGGTAATCAGTTTATAATTATTATTAATTTAACATTACTATTTTATTTAATTTACTTAATTAAAGATAAAAGATTTGGATATTTAACAAGCATTATTATTCCAATTAACTTATCATTTACAGTACTTACTATTGATATAAATAGTATTTATAAAGATGGTAGTTATATGCTTGCAATGACTACTTTAGGAGTAGGAGCGCTTTTATTATTTATTTTTATAAAGAGTTTAGATAAAGACTTATTTACATATATAAGCTCACATTTATCAGTACTTCTTCTTACTATTGGGGGAGTATGGTCACTTGTATTTGAAAATACTCTTGTATGTATCTACTGCACTATTATTCCTATAATAGTAGGTATAGTAGGATTAATTAAAAATAAAGATGATAAACTACTTTATCCACTATCATTTTTACTATTTATTCCAGTAGGGAATATTTTATATAAAGTCGGACTATCATATGAAATATCAGTTATTATAGTTTCACTTCTATATTTAGGAATAAACTATTTTAAAGATTTTAAATTAATTAGATATACAAATATAGCTTTAATAGTATATGCACTATTTGTAAATGCATTAGGTACTATTAGTGTAATTAACTATTCAGTACTAGCGCTTTGTTTAGTAGTAAACTATTTTGAACTATCTAAAGAAAAGAAAGAATTTAAAAATTTAATGTTTATCTTTACAGAACTTGCTATATTTACATGTCTATCTTTATTTGCACCAGATGCAAAAGAAGTGCTATATTCATCATTATTCTTTATAATGGCTAATGTTGCTACAATTATAATCTTTATAGCACTAGGATACTTTTATAGAAAAAATAAGTTTAATTTAATTATTACTTTAATAGCAGTGCTTCTTCCAATACTTAGAATATTTGATTATGTAGATATAAGCCGTACTTTAAATGTTATTATTATAAGTTTATATGCATTTTCTGCAATCTATATAATTTCTAAATATCTTATTGAAGAAGAAAAAACTAGAAAAGAATTTGCTCTTCTAGCTGTAATATTTGTATTATTAAGATGTTTATTATATTTAGATACTGCAATATGTTTCTATTTAATAATAGTATCTTTAGTACTAATATATATAGGACTTAAAGATAAAAATTATAGTAGTCTTACTATAACAGGTATTGTAACTATTATAATATCAACATTATTTGAATTAAGAGAGTACTTAGAATATATACCTTTCTGGATATATCTTCTTGTTGTAGGTTTATCTTTAATAGGTATAGTAACGTACTTACAATTTAAAAGAAAGTAAAAAACTTTCTTTTTTTATGTTTAAAAAAAGGATATGAGAAAGTTTTGCCGTACCATATTAATAAGGAGGTGATAAACATGAAGAAATTAATACTTATTGTACTTCTTATATTTGGTAGTGCTTTAAGAGTATATGCTAAATCATATTATAGTGAGTATGGTGACTATAGTGATTATAGTGAAACTTATGTGGAAAACTCTGATGAAGTATTTACTGAATCAAAAAAAGTATATAGGGTAATATCTATTAATAAAGAGTTAATACCATATGATGACTATAGTAAAGAGCTTACCGATGAAGATGTAGAAGTTATATATGGTGACTATGTATATGATATAGAAGATTTAGATCCATCTAAAAGATATGAAGTAATAACTACTTATACTTATAATAAGTTAAAAGATTATAAGTATATCATATTCCATAATGGAGGTACTACTACAGGTATAAAATCAATTGATTTATATGATGAAAGAGATAATCATTTAATAAGATCATTTGGGCCGTTTGATTTACTGCCAAATGATTATTATATAAATACTTTATTTGCAGATGAAGTTATTCCAGTAAGTGAGTTATCAGTACATTTAAATGTATCATCTATTGACCCTTATAATATAGAAATATATTTAGATGAAGATGGTGATCCTTTTAAAGGAATGGAGAAAATAGGTACTTTTTCAGTTATTAATAGATTTTATCCAGTATACGATTCTTTTGAAAATAATGATATTCTTTTTAATGATGAAGAATTAACTGGCACTATAGAAGAAGTAGAAGCAGGAAGAATCTTATCAGAAGATAATGCATATCGTAACTATGAAATAATTAGTTATAATGAAGAAGAAAATCTTATTCCTTTAGATATTTATTCTGATAAAGTAGAAGATAACCAAGTGTTAGATACTAATGACTCTAAAGAACTTTATAGATATAAGAAAAGAGATAAAGTAGAAATAAAAGATAATATAGTTATAGATAATTATGATTTTAAATTAGAAGATGCTATTACATATTCAAGTATTCCTTTAGAAGACATTAAAGTAGTAAGTAATATTGATATAACTAAAAATGGAACATATAATATAACTTATCTATTACCTTTTAAAGAGGTAAATGATACTATTACTGTGGATATTAAAGAAAACTATATTAACTTAATAAAAGCTGAAGATGAAATAATAAGAACTTTAGAAAATAAAGTAGAAGAATCAGTATATAAAGTAGAAAAGAAAAACCAAGAAATAAAAGAAGTAATAAGTACATATGAAAGTGAAGCTGATGAACTTTCTAAAGAAGTAGAATCTTATCAAAAAATAGTAACTGAGAAAGAAGATGTAGATACTTCTATAAAAGAAAAAAAGAATTTAAAAAGAACTATTGGTATTATAGGATTAATAATCCTTTTACTTTCATTTATATCTTTATGTATATTTTTTAAGAAGGATTTTAATGGTGAAGAATAATTTATCTTTTGAATGTATAAAAGGAGTATTATTCTTTAGAATAAAGAGTATTTCTTTTAAGAAAATGTACTTTATTTATAATATGATAAAAGA
>JAEEMF010000052.1 GCA_016283075.1 Bacilli bacterium
GGTTATTACTATCCTATGTCAGAGCAAGCTGTAAGTATTCAAAATATCTTAAAAAAGGAATTAATTAATAATAAAGTGGATATCAAGTTAAATACGGAAGTAAAAGATATTATAAAAGAAAAAGATGGTTTTACAGTAGTAACAAATAATGGAGTTATAAAAGCTGATAAAGTAATATTCTCTGCTGGATCTAAAGCTTTATATGATACTAAAGTAGAAGATAATAACTATAAACTACTAAAGAAATTAGGACACACTATTATAGAAGTAAAACCAGGATTATCTAAATTATATACAGATATATCTTTTTCTGATGTAAGTGGTGTTAGAGTAAATGCTTCTTTAGCACTATTTGATAAGAATAAGTATATTAAAAAAGAAGAAGGAGAACTTCTTTTAACAGGTAAAGGTTTATCTGGAATATGTACTATGCAACTATCTAATTATGCTAATAGATTAAGTAATCCCGTTATTCTTATAAACTTTCTAGATAAATTAGGTATAAATAATCCTATTAAGTTTGAAGAGTATTTTAATAAAAGAAATGAATCTTTAAAAGGGAGAACTATTTCTGAAATATTTGACACTATACTTAATTATAAATTAAGTAATTTTCTTTTAAAGAAAAGTAATATTAATTTAAATAAGAAGTATGATGATTTATCTAAAGATGAACTTGATAAATTAATAAATAACTTTATTAATTTTAAAGTTAAAATAGTAGGATATAGTGATTTTAAAGAATCTCAAATATGCCTTGGAGGCGTATCCTTAGATGAAGTAAATCCTGATACTATGGAATCTAGAAAAGTAAAAGACTTATATATAACAGGAGAGATTCTAGATGTAAATGGTGACTGCGGAGGATATAATCTTGCATTTGCATTTTTATCAGGTATAATAGCAGGCATTGCTGCAGGTGATAAAAATGATTAGAGTAAGACAAATAATTACTGATGTATATAAAAGTGATATAGAAACAATTAAATTACTTACAAGTAAAAAACTAGGAATATCTTCTAAAGATATAACTAGTATTAAAATAAATAAGCAGTCTATAGATGCTAGAAGAAAACCAGATATAAACTATATATTTGAAGTAGATGTTACTTGTAATAGCGAAGAATTTATTTTAAGAAAAAATAGAAGTAATGATGTACTTCTTACTCCTAATGAAAAATATGATTTTAAGCCTACTGGTAAAGAGAAAATAGAAAATAGAATAATTGTAGTAGGAACAGGTCCAGCAGGCTTATTTGCCGCTTATATGCTTTCTAAAGAAGGATATAAACCTCTTGTTATAGAAAGAGGTAAAATGGTAGATGAAAGAGTTAAAGATGTAGAAACTTTTTGGAAAGAAAAAGTACTTAATCCAAATAGTAATGTTCAGTTTGGAGAAGGAGGAGCAGGAACATTTTCAGATGGTAAATTAAATACTATGGTAAAAGATCCTAGATTTATAGGAAAGAAAGTATTTGAAATATTTGTAGAAAATGGAGCTGATCCTAAAATACTATATATAAATAAACCCCATATAGGAACAGATAAGTTAAGGGATATTGTTAAGAATATAAGAAACACAATTATTAAAAATGGTGGTGAATTTAGATATAGTACATGTTTAACAAATATTAATGTATCTAATAACAAAATAGATAGTATTGAAGTAAATAATAATGAAGTAATAAAGTGTGATGCACTTGTTCTTGCAACAGGACATAGCGCTCGTGATACAGTTGAAATGTTACTATCTAAAAATATAGATATGAAAGCAAAACCATTTGCTATAGGAGTACGTATTCAGCACCCACAAAAACTTATTAATAAAAGTCAGTACGGCGCTGAAAAACATAATATATTAGGTGCAGCAGATTATAAACTTACATATCAAACATCATCTGGTAGAGGAGTATATACATTTTGTATGTGTCCAGGAGGCTTTGTAGTAAACTCATCATCTGAAGAAAAACGCTTAGCTATAAACGGAATGAGTAATAATGCAAGAGATACTGAAAATGCTAATAGTGCACTTCTTGTTACAATTACTCCTAAAGATTTTGGAGAAAACCCTATGGACGGAATAAATTTTCAAAGAGTACTAGAAGAAAAAGCATACTCTTTAGGAAAAGGATTAATTCCTGTACAGCTTTATAAAGATTATAAAGAAGGAACTATTTCAACATCTTTTAAAAGCGTTAATCCAGTATTTAAAGGAAATACTAACTTTGCTAATATTAATGAAGTATTCCCTAGTTATATAAATGAATCTTTAAAAGAAGCTATAGACGCTTTTGGTAAAAAGATAAAAGGATTTGATAATGAAGACTCTATCCTTGCTGCAGTAGAATCTAGAACATCTTCTCCAGTACGTATTGAAAGAAATGAAGAAGGTGTAAGTAGTATAGATGGAATATATCCTTGCGGAGAAGGAGCAGGGTATGCAGGAGGTATTACTTCTGCTGCAATGGATGGTATAAAAGTATTTGAATATATGGCAACTAGGTATAAATCCTAAGTTGCTTTTTTCTTTATATATGCTATAATATACATCGTTTTGAAAGAGGGGATATTATGGTAAATGATTGCTGCGCAAAATGTTATTACGGCGGAACAACTGTATTTGATGATGGTCAAATTTGGTGTAATAAATTTGATGAACGTAAATATCCGGAACATTGTTGCTGGTGTTATGAAACTGGTAGAGATAATGATGAAGCTTATGCAATTATTAAAGAAAGTGAACGTAAAAGAAGCTGTTATATTACAACTATGTTATGCCAAATATTAGGATACAAAGATAATGATGCTAAGTTAATGAGCCTTCGAAAATTAAGAAATGAAGTAATGCAAAAAGATGCTTCATATAGAAGATTACTTGCTGAGTATGATGAATTTGGTCCTGCGATAGCTGAAAAATTAAACGAAGATAATATAAGTGATGGAGATACATCTAAAGCATTTAGAATATGTACTAATCTAGAGCGTATGGTTATTACAAAAGCTGCAAACTTAGTAGATGAAGGAAAATATTCTGAAGCTATTGAATTATATAAAGATATGTATTATTTACTTTTACGAGGTTATGGTATTGATAATAGTGGTTTTAATCCTACTGATGAAGAGGTAAGTAATATACCAGATAGCGTGTTAGGACACGGTAAACCTTATACATTAAAATAACAATGTGCAACTAAAAGTTGGTAGAGTTCTACCAACTTTTTCT
Source organism: Bacilli bacterium (assembly GCA_016283075.1). Lineage (GTDB taxonomy): Bacteria > Bacillota_I > Bacilli_A > RF39 > UBA660 > RGIG4266. The sequence continues at coordinate 3,224 of JAEEMF010000052.1, forward strand.
TTATAATTTAATAATGTAACTTACTTGTAACTTTGAGTAGGTATAATTAAATTATGCAAAAGATGAACTTTTTATCCTTTAAAAAAAGGATATGAAGGTTTTGTGTGGTATAATTAATAATAGGAGGATAAAAATAATGGCAAAAGAAAATAGTTTTATAAAATTAAAAAATGTTTCGAAATTCTATTATAGTAATGGAGTTATTGCTAGTGGTTTTAATAAAGTTAACCTAGATTTTAAAATGGGTGAATTTGTTGCTATTACAGGTGAATCTGGTAGTGGTAAATCTACTTTATTAAATGTTATATCAGGTCTTGATTCTTATGAAGAAGGAGAAATGTATATAAATGGTAATGAAACTAGTTACTATACAGAATCTGATTTTGAAGATTATAGAAGAAAGTATATAGGTAATATCTTTCAAAGCTTTAACTTAGTAAATAGTTATACAGTTTATCAAAATATTGAGTTAGTATTACTACTTAATGGTGCTAAGAAAAAGGATATTAAAAATAAAGTTTATGATTTAATTAAAGAAGTAGATTTATGGAAACATAGAAATACTAAAGTATCTAAATTATCAGGTGGTCAAAAACAAAGAGTTGCTATAGCAAGAGCACTTGCTAAAGATACACCAATTATTATTGCAGATGAACCTA
>JAEEMF010000053.1 GCA_016283075.1 Bacilli bacterium
AGAATCTATTTCAACCGAGTCTAACTCATTAAAAGTTAACTGAGTATCAATATCAAACTCACTAATCTTTTCAATAGTATCTCCCCAAAATTCTATACGAATTGGGTTATTAAAAGATATAGGGAATATATCAATAACAAAACCTCTTACAGCAATTTCTCCTGTTTTAGATACAATTACTTCTTTTCTATATCCAAGTTCAAACAACTTCTTTTTAAGTAAATCAGTATTAAAATCCATATTAGGTTTTAATAAAATTCTTTTATCTACAAATAAATCTTTTGATGGTAAGAATCTTAAAAATCCCATTAAATTAGTAATAACAATATATTTATTATTAGAAGTTAACTCTTTAATGGTTTCTAATCTTTTAACCATTAATTCTGGTGAAGATGCTAAAGCTTCACTAGTTAAAAAGTCATCCATTGGAAAGAATAGAACATTATTATAAATACTTAATGACTGATAAAACTTATTTGCTTCATATAAAGAATTACATACTAAAAGAACGGATTCATTACTATTATCAAAGAATTCTTTAATATATACTGACTTTAATTCATTTGGTAATCCATTTATTTCATGATTTTTAAATCTATTAAATATCTTCATAATATTCCTCCTTTCACACGACAAAAATGATACTTTCGTACCATTTCTAATTATACTTATTCATTATATTATCAAATTTTACTGAAGGAAACATCTTAATTATTTCTGCTCCAGATTCAAGTGAAGAATCAAGTGTTTTCATATCTTCACTATTTATTTTACCAAGAACATAATCCTTAGTATCATATTCTTTATTATTAGATATACCTATCTTTAATCTCTTATAGTTTTGGGTACCAATATTGTTTTCTATATTTCTAAGTCCATTGTGTCCTCCACAAGAACCAGATAACTTTAATTTAATTTTACCTAGTGGCATATCTAAATCATCACTAATTACTAACATATCTTCTACATTAATTTTAAAGTAATTAAGATAACTAATAACTACTTCACCAGATAAATTCATATATTTTTGAGGTTTTAATAAGATAACCTTTTCTCCATCTATATTATCCTCATAATATAAACCATTAAATTTTTCTTTATAATTAGTAATTCCTCTTTTAGATAAGTATTTATCAAGAACCATAAAACCTATATTATGTCTAGTGTTTTCATACTCCTTGCCAGGATTACCTAATCCAACTATTAATTTCACTTAACCACCTTTTTCCCTTTTACATGATACTCACTATATACTATAGATTTAGGTATCTTTCTTTCAACAGAAACCTTTTTAATAGCTTCTTTTTCAGAAAGACCATCCTCTAAATATAATTTTACATGTTCTAAGATAGTTAAACTAGAAAAATCTTCTATATCCTTATTACCTTCTACTACTACAACCATTTCACCTTTAAGTGAATCAGATACTTTTAATACTTCATCTACAGTACCTCTAATTGCTTCTTCATACTTTTTACTAAGTTCTCTACATAAACATATATTTCTATTTCCAAATACACTTAATAAAGACTCAAGCATTTCAGTAATTCGATGTGGTGCTTCATAAAAAATAATTGTACATTTAATATTTTTTAGACTTTCTAATTCTTTTTCTCTCTTAGATTTTTTACTATTTAAAAATCCATAAAACATAAATGGAGATGGGTTTAGTCCAGACATTGTAAGTGCTGGTACAAAAGCAGTAGGTCCAGGTAAACTTACAACATTATAATTATTTTTAGCTATAAACTCAACAATTTTATAACCAGGATCACTAATAATAGGAGTACCTCTATCAGTAACAAGTCCTATATTTTTTCCCTCTTCTAAATAAGCAAGTACTTTTTCTTTTAAATCATTTTCATTATGATCATCAGAATGAATTAATTTTTTCTTAATACCAAGTTTATTTAGAAGTTCAGACGTAACTCTGGTATCCTCACATAATAGTAAATCAACACTTTTTAAAGTATTAACTGCTCTATATGTAATATCTTCCATATTCCCTATTGGAGTAGGAATTAAATATAAAGTTGCTGAATTATCATAACTTTTTTGTGACATAACACCACCACCTATTCAAAATAACTTTTTATTTCATCAGTATATGAACCATCATCATTATGACTATATAAAGGAGGAAGAATCTTTAATCCAGGATTACCATTCTTAACACCTTCTATTAAAAGGATATTTGCATCCTTATCTTTTTTAGGATAAACAAATCTTACTCTTTTAGGTTCAATATTATTTTTCTTCATTGAATCAATTATTTCTACTAATCTTTCAGGTCTATGTACTACAGCTATAACTCCATTATTTTTAAGTAGTTTCTTACTTATCATAAATATATCATCTAAATTTAAAGATATTTCATGACGAGCAAGTGACTTGATGTCGTTTTGATTCAAATTGGATGTACTATTATACTTAAAAAATGGAGGATTGCAAGTAATTACATCAAAACTGTCAGACTCAGTTTCTTTATAATAATTCTTAATATCATCATTAATAATAGTTATTTGTTCATCTTTATTATTAATACTAACCGATTCAGTAGCAAGTTCATAAGATTCTTTTTGAATCTCAACACCTGTTATATGAGCATCAGTTTTTCTAGATAAAATTAAAGGTATAGGAGCATTTCCGCATCCTATATCAAGTATATTTTTAATCTTCTTATTTATTGTTACAAAATTAGGAAGTAATACTGAATCTAAAGAAAAATTAAAGTAATCAGTATCTTGAAAAATATACATATCCTCATAACCAAGTAAATAATTCTTAATCTTTGTCATTAATATTTACCTCTACTGGCCCTACATTTTGAACATATACTACATAAATACCCTTAAGCATATTAATAGATACTACAGCTCCTTCTCCTTCTTTAGTTTTAACCTTAGCACCTATTTTAGGAAATTTACCTTTTAAATCTTTATAATTATCATTTTCAAATTTCAAACAACAAAGAAGTCTACCACATGCACCATTAATCTTATTTGGATTTAATGCAATACCTTGGTCCTTTGCCATATTAATAGAAACACTATCAAAATCATGAAGGAACATACTACAGCAGAACTTTCTACCACAAGAGCCTATTCCCCCTACTTCTTTAGCTTTATCTCTAACTCCAACTTGTCTTAACTCAATACGAGTTTTATATATTGAAGCTAAATCCTTAGCTAAATTTCTAAAATCAATCCTATTATCTGCTAAAAATCTAAAGACTAATTGAGAACGATCAAAAGTATACATAGCATCGATAATCTTCATATCTAAGCCTTCTTTTTTAACTAGTTCCTCACACTTAACTTTAGCCTTTTCAGCATATTCTAAGTTCTTTTCATTTTGATATTTATCATCTTTAGTAGCAATTCTAATTACGCTTTTAAGTGGAGATGTTAATTTCTTTTCTTCAATTTGAGATATATCATCATCTACATAAGCAAACTGAATACCACGTTCTGTTTCAACAACAACATTCATTCCTTTTTTTAACTTTAATCCATTAGGAGAAAAGAAATAACTTTTATTTCCATTTTTAAAAGATATACTTACTACATCTACCATATAATCACCTACATGTTTCTATTATAAAATAATCTAATAGCATATTAGTATTAACATAAGAGTTAAGCCTATCAATACACTTAATTATAATATCAATTTTTTCTATTATTTTCTTAGTACTATTGTTTTTGCATATATTATCTATTAATTCATCATCATTTCTAAAGTATTTAGTATTAAGTCCTAATGATGATTTTAAAGCATCTAAATATAAATACTTCATAATATCAAAAGCACATAATACTTTATCTCTATTATTAAAGTAAGAAAGAAAACTGCTTTTTTCATAAAGTAATGTTTTTTTCTTATTTTTTTCATAAAGAAATATAAATCTTTTAAAATTATCTATAAATTCTTCTTTATTAATATCATCAATCTTTATTAAATCCTTTATATCTTTATCATTATCTTCAATTAAAGATATTAACTGACATCTAGATATAATTGTATCTAATAGAGAAAATCTATTATTTACTACAAGTATAGCAATAATATTTTCTTCAGGTTCCTCTAAAAACTTTAAAATAGTATTAGAAGAACTATCATTAAATTTATCTGCTTCTTCAATAATATAAATTTTTTTATTACCTGTTATAGCTTTATTTTTAAAAGAACTTTGAAGTTTTAACACTTGTTCTTTTTTTATTTCTAGTGAAGTAGGTCTAATAATTTCAAGTTCAATATATTCATCATTATCTATTTGTAAAGAAATATTACTCTTTTTAGATTCATCATCTATACCTATACATAATAAGTCTTTAACAAAAGCTTTTATGAACTCATTAGTTCTTGTATAACCATTTGACTCAACAATATATGCATGACTAACTTTATTATTATTTATAAAATTCTTTATTGTTTTACAAGCATAAGGCTGTGAATCAACATATTGGTCTACAAACATAATATCACCTACACTTCATTACGATTTTCTAAAGCAAGTTCTAGAGTAAGTGTGTCTATATAGTCAATATCCGCACCCATTGGAACACCATGAGCAATCTTACTAACTTTAACATCTTTCTTCTCTAAGTATTTTTTTATATATAAAGTAGTAGTTTCTCCTTCAATACTTGGTTTTAAAGCAAAAATAACTTCCTTTATATCTTCTTCATCAATTCTATCTATTAAAGATTTAAAATTGATTTGTTCAGGATTAATTCCTTCTAGTGGAGATATTAATCCATCTAATACATGGTATACACCATTATAACTACCCATTCTTTCAAATAACATGATGTTCTTTGGTTCTTCTACAACACAAATTGTAGATTTGTTTCTAGATTTATCAGAACATATAGTACATATTTCATCTTCACAGTAGTTATTACAAATCTTACACCTTTTTATACTTGTTTTTAAATTCTTAACAGAATCAGATAATTTATCTAAAATCTCTTGATCTAAATCTAAAGTTGCTAAAGCCATACGTTCAGCAGACTTTTCACCTACACCAGGTAACTTCTTATAACATTCAATTAAATTTTTAAGAGTTGTTGGATAATTCATTAGAATAAACCAGGCATACCTTGTGTATATTTACCAAGTTTTGATTCTGTTTCTTTTTCAATTTGTTTCATTACATCGTTTACTGCTACTTGAATTAAATCTTGTAACATTTCAACATCTTCTTTATCTAAGCTTTCCATATCAATCTTTACTTCTAAAATTTCTCTTTTACCATTTGCTTTAACAGTTACAAAAGAAGATTTTGCTTCAAAAGTCATAGCTTGAATTTCTGCTTGAGCATTCATCATATCCTTTTGTAATTTTTGAGCTTGTTTCATCATTGCTTGTATATTCATATTTATTCCTCTTTCCTATTCGTATTTAACAATGTTTCCAAATATTTGATCTAACTCACTAATAGTTTCATTATTATTAGAAAGTTTCTTAAGTAATTCTTCAGGTTCTTCTTTATAAATAAACTCTTTAGTCTTACCATTAAATTCTTTTTTGATTATTTCCCAAGATTTTTTATCAACAGAAATAACCTTATAAGTCTTATCAAAAATATTTCCCAGGAAATATTCTAGTTCATTAAACATGTAATTAAAATCATTCGACATATTTAATGAATCAAACATAAATAAAGCATATTCATCGCTTGCTGCCTTTAATTCACTATCAAGAATAATGCTTGCATACTTACTAAATTTATCATCTAATAAGTAATCATTTACCTTATCAAGTTCTTTCTTAAGAAGTAACATATTCTTTTTATCAAACTTAGATAATGTATTATTAATTCTTATTTCTTTTAATAAGTTAATATCATCATCAGATGATACTTCACTACTTACATCAGAAGATTGAACTTCATCTTTAATATCAAAAGATTCCTCTTTTTTAGGTTCTTCTTTTATAGTAACTTCAACTACTTCTTTAACAACAGGAACATCTTTCTTAATAGGAACTTCCTTAACAATTTGTTTAGAAACATTTTCTTCTTCTCCAATACATTCTTTTATAATCGATAATTCCATAGTAAGTTTTGGATCAGAAGATTGTTTAATTTTTGTAATTGAATTATTTAAATTATCAATTAAACTAATTAATCTTTCTTTAGTAATTAACCCTGATATTTCTTTATATGAATCAGCGTAGTTAGTATTCTTTTCTAAATACTCCTTAGATATTTGGTAAAGTAATACATTCTTTAAATACCTAACTAATTCACCAGATATTTTAACTATATTTTTACCCTTAGAGTAAAAATCATCAATCATTGATAAGAGTTCGGATACATTTGAATTTATCAAATTCTTAACAAATATATTTAAAGTATCCACCGATATTGAACCATTTACTTCATATATATCATCAAGTGATATTTCATCACTATTATATGAAGATACTTGATCTAATATACTTAAAGCATCTCTCATTCCACCATCGCATATATTTGCTATTTCTAGTAGTGCTTCATCAGAAATTTTTATATTCTCTTTAGATGATACTCTCTTAAGCATTTCTAATATCTTAAGTGGAGGTATTCTTTTGAAATCAAATCTCTGACATCTAGAAATAATTGTAGGTAAAACTTTATGTGGTTCTGTTGTAGCTAAAATAAATATTACATGAGATGGAGGTTCTTCAAGCGTTTTTAATAAAGCATTAAAAGCACTATTTGTAAGCATATGAACTTCATCAATAATATATATTTTATATTTCCCAACAGAAGGAGATAAATTAACTTTATCTCTAATATTTCTTATTTCATCTACTCCATTATTTGATGCAGCATCTATTTCAATAATATCAGTAATAGTATTATTATTAGTTTGTGTACAAGATACACACTTATTACATGGCAGATAGCCATTCGGATGTTCACAGTTAACTGTTTTAGCTAATATTTTAGCTATAGATGTCTTTCCTGTGCCTCTTGGTCCGGTAAATAAATATGCGTGAGATATTCTATTGTTCTTAATTGAGTTTTTTAATACTTGAACAATAACTTCTTGTCCTACAACTTCATCAAAATTTGATGGTCTATATTTACGATATAATGCTTTGTACATATTACTCACCTCAACTACTTAATTATACCATATTTCAAGTATATTTAAAAAAGGAAATATTTCTATTTCCTTTTATTTTTAAAGAATTTTTGAAGTAATTCTGTAGATTCATTGTTTTCAATTTTGATCAATGTTTCACGTGAAACATTGTTATTAAAATTTGATTTTGTTGAATAATAAATATTATTTATTCTAGCTTGAGTTAGAGCACTCAAACACATATCGCATGGTTCTAATGTAATATAAATATCACATCCATCTAGATGCCATGTTTTTAGTTTTTTACTTGCTTTTTCGATTGCTATCATTTCTGCATGTTTAGTTACATTTCTTTTTGATTCTTTTAAATTATATGCTTTAGCAATTACTTTATTATTTTTAACAATAACAGCACCTACAGGAACTTCATTCTTTTTAAAAGCTTTTAACGCTTCTTTATATGCTAAATCCATGTATTTATCCACAAAATCACCTCATTTGTATCAATATAACAAAAAAGCACACACATTTAGAGGATCTTAAGGCTGCTGAATTCCTTCTCTGACCTGGTTCAAACATAAATGTTGTGCATTAATAATATATCTTACTTTAATAAATAAATCAACAATGTTTCACGTGAAACATTGTATTTTTGTTAAAATTATTTAAAATATATACATTATTAGATATTTTTAATTATAAACAGTTATTTTAAATTATAAATGTAATGTTTCACGTGAAACATTACATATTATTTTAATAGATAAATATTATATAAATTCAAGAATATGTTTCATTATAAAATATTAGATGTTTTATTATCAATGTTTCACGTGAAACATTGAAGCTAATTATTAAATTATTTCCCGGGAAATATATATGTTTCACGTGAAACATTAAAAAAAGCAGATATTATTCTGCTTTTTCTTCAATATTATTAGTGTTTTCTACATTTTCTTCTTCATCATGGTTGATAATTGCTACTGTACTAACATGTTGATTATCTTTTAAATTAATTAATTTAACACCTTGAGCAACTCTACCAGTTGAAGAAACTTGTTCAAGTGGTAATC
>JAEEMF010000007.1 GCA_016283075.1 Bacilli bacterium
ATATTACATCTTTACAAGAATACATTCAACTTGTAGAAGATTGGATATTATTTTACAACACAACTAGAATAAAATCAAAAACTACAAGAAATTAATCTTGTAGTCTTTTTATTTAGTGTCTACCAAACGGGGTGCACTACATATTAAGTGAATCTTTTTTTTGTTATTTATTTAAATTGTATTTATAATCTTTTCCGTTATATGTGTAATGTAATTCATTATTTTTAACACTAATAATATCTTCTATTAATTTGCTTGTATCTGTATCTATATCATGTATTGTTTCAAATGTATTATCTTTAGTATTAATTAAGTATAATCCATAGTTCGCTCTTATTATTAAATTATCATTATAAATATAAGTAGTTGGATCAAATATTTGATTTCTTAATGATGAATTAAGTTTTGTTACTGTTTGAGTATTTAAATCTACTGAATAGAAAGTATCATAATAATTATTGTCTAATGTAACTGCGTTTATATAAATATAGTTATCGTTTTTATAAAGAATTGTTGCTAAACATGTTGATGATGAACATTTATAACCATTTGGCATAGAAGAACTTATGTATTTTTCATAAGTGTTACTATCTAGATCAAGATTTTTAATTACTAGATTATTATCAGTAATTACTGAAGTATAGAAGTTGTCTTTGTTATAAAATCCTTCAATGTATCCTGTTTCGTAACCTTTCATTCTTTTAACAAGGTTTTCGTTTATAGAAGCTATTATTTTATCATCTGAAGTAATTTTATATTCATCAGTTTGATAATCGTAACCTTTCTTTTCTACTAATACCCATTCATCATCACTTGTTAATCCAAGTACTTTTTTATTAACTATTTTATAGTTAATATTATTTAATACTTTGCTTCTTTCTTTAAATAATACTTTATGCATTAGTAATCCAAGTACTACTAATAGAAAAAGTGTAATAGCAAAAATAATAATTTTTTTATTTTTCATTTATTCCTCCTCCTATAATAAGCGTATCATACTTAACATACGATTTCACAAATATTTCATATATTGCCCTGGTTTGGTTTACAAATATGGCGAAAAAATGTATAATTATAAATGTGCATGGTGATTATATGAAAGGTAAAAAAATTAATAAAAAATATCTGATTTTTTCATTAATAATAGTTGTTTTAATGATAGCAACTTTTTATATAAAAAAATTTTTAGGTGATTCAAATTTTGAATCAACTTTATTTTATTCAATATGTGGTCCTGCTGAATTTGATATGAGTATTATACTTGATGTATCAAAGATATGTGTTCCTTTATTAATAGTATTAACTACAGCAATTTATTTTGCTTTTGATAAAGTAAAGTTTATAAAAAAATATGATTGGTTAGTAATGATAGTGTTAGTATTAACTTTTAGTAATGCATTACTTTGGAATATAGATGTATTTGATTATTTAAAATATGAAATGCAAACTTCAAATATTATTTCAGATAATTATGTAGATCCGAAAGAAACTAATGTTATATTTCCAGATAAGAAAAGAAATTTAATATTAATAATTGTTGAATCTTTAGAAAATAGTTTTCTTACTAAAGAGGATGGGGGAGCATGGGATTATTCAATTATTCCGGAACTATCTACTTTATTAAAAGATGATGATACTATTACTTTTAATAGTAAGAATACTGGAATGCAAATGCTACATGGTACTTCTTATACATCAAGTGCAATTGTGGCAAATAATGCAGGTATTCCTATAAAAGTACAAGGTACTACTAGTGGATATGGTAGTAGTAACTTTATGAATGGTAGTTATACTTTAGGAGATTTACTTTATAAAAATGGTTATACCAATGAAGTAGTATCAGGAGCTACTACTGATTTTGGAGGACTTAAAAGTTTTTATAAAAATCATGGTAATTTTAAAGTGATAGATTTAAATAGTTTAAAAGAATATGGTTATACTTTAAATAAAGATGATTATGGTAAATGGGGATTTAATGATAATTATTTATTTAAAGTAGCTCGTGATAGATTAGATAAATTATCTCAAGATGATAAACCATTTGATTTACAATTAATAACAATTGATACACATTTCTTTAATGGTTTTGTAGGTAAGTACTCAGAAACTAAGTTTGATAAACAATATGAGAATGCTTATGCGACTACATCTAGATTAATATATGAGTTTATTGATTATGTTAAGAGTAAACCATATTATAAAGATACTACTATTGTAGTAGTAGGAGATCATTTAACTATGCAAACTAGTTTTATAAATGATAAAATGTTTAAAGATAGAACAATATATAATTGTATTGTTAATTCTTATAATAAGGAGTTAAGTAATAAAGACCGAATTTATTCGGCTTTAGATAATTATCCAACAATAGTAAGTGCTATTGGAGGACAAATAGAAGGTAATAGACTTGGACTTGGAGTAAATTTATTTTCTAGTGAAAAAACATTACTAGAAAGATATGGCATTAGTGAGGCTGATGAACAGTTAAAGAAAAAGTCAAATTATTATAATAAGAAGATATTGAAAGTAGGTAAGTAGTTATGTTTATAATTAATATTAAAAAATCAGTTTTAGTTACATATTTAGGAGTAATATTTGGTGTATTATCAATGTATTTTGCATTTAGTAAAATGGCATTTAGTGAAGGAAATTATTTAAGATATTCACTTGTATTCTTAATTCTTGCAGGTGTATGTGATATGTTTGATGGAAAAGTAGCAAGAATGTGTAAGAGAACTAAAGAAGAAAAAGAATTTGGTATTCAAATAGATTCTCTTGCAGATACAGTTAACTTTGTTGCACTTCCAGTAGTAATAATGTTATCTCTAGGTATGACATCAGTAGTAGATGTAATAATTTATGCATTATTTATATTATGTGGTATTTCTAGATTAGGATACTTTAATGTTAATGCTTCTCTTGATAATCCAGTTAAATTCTATAATGGACTTCCAGTTACATCAACAGCAATTATTTATCCAATACTAGGATTATTACACGGACAAATACCTGAAAATACATTCTGTTTAGTTTATATAATTGCAACTTTAATAACAGGATTATTATTTGTTTTAAGAATAAAAGTTCCAAAATTAAAAGGAAGTGCTTATATTGTTATTCCAGTATTAGCAATTATTTTAGCAGTACTTCTTTTGGTGATTAGATAATGGATAGTTCTAGTAAAGGTCTTAACTTTTTATACAATAATTTTTTTGGAAGAATCATTTTAAAAGTTATGACTACAAAAGCTATTGCTAATTTATATGCTAAATATATGAATAGTAGATTATCTACTAGAAAAATAAAGAAATTTATAAAAGTAAATAATATTAATATGGATGAATATATTGATAGAAAGTATACTTCTTTTAATGATTTCTTTATGAGAGAGATAAAAAAAGGAAAAAGAAAAATAGGAGAAGGAATTATTTCTCCTTGTGATTCAAGGGTACTTGCATATAAATTAGATGATAATAGTAGTTTTAAAATTAAGAGTAGTATTTATACAGTAGATGAACTTACTAAAGAGAATAAGAAATATAAATATGCTCTTATATTTAGATTATGTGTAGATGATTATCATCATTATGCATATCCAGATGATGGTGAAGTAGTTAGTACTAAGTATATAAACGGAGTACTTCATACAGTACAACCAATTGCTCATAAAAAATATAAAGTATTTCATGAAAACTCTAGATGTGTTACATTTTTAAAATGTAAGAATCTAGGAGAAGTATGCTATATCGAAGTAGGAGCAATGATGATAGGCAAAATAGTAAATATTCAAAAAGATAAATTTAAAAAAGGGGAAGAAAAAGGTCATTTTGAATTTGGAGGATCTACAGTAATATTACTAATTAATAAAGATATTAAAATTAGAGAAGATATCTTAAAAAATAGTAATAATGAAATAGAGACAGTAGTAAAAATGGGTGAATCAATAGGTAGGTGATAAAGGTGAAGAAGAAATGGATAAAGTATTTCTTAACTAGTTTACTTCTTATTTTAGTTCTATATATTACATTCCATAAAATCTATAATAAAGAGTCATGGAATGTAGTACGTGAAACTATTAAAAATATTAAGTGTTACTACGTATTTATATGCTTATTATTCTCTTTCTTATATTTCTTATGCCAAGGAATATATATGAAGATAATACTAGGTACATTAAATACCAAAATATCAGTAATAAAAGGAATATTTTATACAGTAATTGAATTCTTCTTTAGTGGTATCACACCATCTTCAACTGGTGGACAACCGGTTCAGCTATACTATATGACGGTAGATAAAATCCCAATGAGAAAAAGTTATATAACTTTAATACTTAATACCGTTTTCTTTAAACTAATACTAGCAGTATTAGGAATACTTGTCTTAGTATTTAATAATTCGTTTATATTGAATACACATTATGTTTATAAAGTATTTTTTGTAATAGGATTTTTAGTAGATCTATTTATTATTACAATGGGATGCTTATTACTATTTAATTTTAATTTAATTAAATCAATGTATAAAGCAGTATATAACTTTTGTAAGAAATTAAAACTATTTAAAAATAAACTTGATAATAAAGAACCAGATGAAGTATTAAATAGATATAAAGATGAAATAAAATATATTAAAACACATAAGTTAGCAGTATTTGTAACATTTATAATTACATTTATTCAAAGATTATTCTTATTCTCTATAATATACATAGTATATAGAGCACTAGGGCTTAATAATTATAGTTATTTTGATTTACTTGCTATACAAGTATGTGTACAACTTGCTATGGAAGCAATGCCTCTTCCAGGAGGAAGTGGTTTATCAGAAGGAATGCTTCATAATATCTTTACAATGATATTTGTAGCAGGACTAGCTGATGTAGGAATGCTTTTTACTAGAACATTTACTTTCTACATACCACTTACAATATCAGGAATAATACTTCTTATTGATTATATATTTAGATTAAAAAGAAAAAATAAATTGGTAAATTAATACCAATTTATTTTTTGTTAAAATGTATAAAAAAACTAGTCTTTCGACTAGTTACGCTCTAATGGAGTAATTGTGTATCTAGTTTGATAAACAATTAGCGGCAAATGTAACTAGGTAAAACTTAATTATATACACATTATGACATATTTTTTAATAATTTGACAAAAATTAGCAAGCATGATACCATACACTGCAATTGAAGGGGGTGAAATAGTATGTCAAAAATTGGAGAATTAATTTCAAATATTCACCAATATGGTAATAGTAAACTTTATATGCAATCACAAAATCCTAATGTTAATAGAGTTTTAGAATTTTCTGTTGATGATGATGGAAATTTAAATGTTGTGGGAAAGTTAGAAGTTTTTGATAAACCGTTTTGGAACGGAAGCAAAATTGATGAAAGTGCTATAATGATAAGATCAATCGAGTCATGTCAATTTTCAAAAAAAGATTTAGATATGAATATAGCAGTTATTGTTTTAAGTACATTTTATTATAGCAATCTTCCTATCATGGCAAAACAAGAAGTACCTACAAATGTCAACACAGATAAAGCTGCAAATGTTATTTATCAAATGGCTAATTCGATGTTACAGTTAAGTAATGCGGAATTAACTCATTGGGTACTTGGTAGAGATAATGATATTGAAAATATGTTGATTAATAAAGCATCTCAATCCATTGTATCTGATGATATTAAGCCTGTCCCAGTATTAATTGATAATATTGAAAATCAAGTTAAAGATGTAAATGCTCGCTTAACTAATGTACATAATGTATGGAAAGAAATGAACAATTCACGTACCGAAGATGAATATAAAGTTGCAGGTGAAAAGTGGGATTCATTATATAATGATAAATCAGAAAAAAAACTTTTCTAAAAATGTAAAAGATGATTTTAAGAGTTATCACTCAAAATCATCTTTTTCTTTGTCTCTTTTTGCCTTATAAGACTCTTTAGTAACTTCATTTATTTTCTAATTAATAAAAAATCGAACTATTTCTAGTTCGACTTATATTTCAAATGGAGCGGGTGATGGGAATCGGACCCACGTTATCAGCTTGGAAGGCTGGAGTTCTACCATTGAACTACACCCGCAATTTGGTAGGCACTTTTAATTATACTATAATTTAACTTTATGTCAACATTTTTTTACAAAAAAATTTTAATTTTTTCTGTAGAACTCCAGCATGATATAGATTTATTATAAATAAATGATATAATTAAATAAGAAAGTAGATGATAATATGTTTAATTATGGTGGTAGAGTAGTAGTTGTTACTGGTGCTTCTTCTGGGCTTGGTAAACAAATGGCTCTTGCTTATGCTAAACAAGGAGCTGATTTAGTAATACTTGCTAGAAGAGTAGAAAAACTAGAAGACTTAGCTAAAGAAATAGAAAAACTAGGAAGAAAGTGCCTTCCTATTAAATGCGATGTTACAAATGTAGAAGATATTAAAGAAGCAGGTAGACTTACTGAAGAAAAATTTGGAAAAGTAGATGTACTTGTTAACTGTGCAGGTGCTGCTGAAAATGCAGGGGTACTTGATATGACTGATGAACAGTGGAACTTTACTATTAAAACTGATATGGATTCAGTATTCTATGTTACTAGAGAATTTGGTAATATTATGAAAAAGAAAAAATATGGAAGAATAATTAATATTGCTTCTATGTATGGTTTAGTAGGAAATATGGCTATGGGAACTATTGCATATCATACTTCTAAAGGTGGTGTAGTAAACTTTACTAGAGCAGCTGCTGCAGAACTAGCTAAAGATGGTATTACTGTTAATGCAATATGTCCTGGATATTTTGATACAGAACTTACTCATGAAACACTTATTACCGATTCTTTTACAGCATATATGAAAGCAACTGTACCAGTTGGTAGATATGGTAAAGAAGGAGAACTTAATGCTGCTGCAATCTTCCTTGGATCTAAAGAAGCTAGTTATGTAACTGGTGTAATCTTACCAGTAGACGGAGGATACACAGCTGTATAACAAAAAATTAGCACTTACACTTGACAAGTGCTAATTATAGTGGTATAACATAATTGTACCTAGGATAAGTACTAGTCCTGATATATTGAAAGGGTAGTGATTTTATGTTAGTACCAGCAAGAAGATTTAATTTCTTAGATGATCCATTTTTCTATGAAGGAGAAAAGGAAAAACTTATGAATACCGATATTATCGAAAATGATAATAAGTATGAATTCCATATTGAATTACCAGGATTTAAGAAAGAAGATATATCTATTGAACTAGATAATGGTAATTTAAAGATTCATGCTAAAAATGAAGTAAATGAAGAAGAAAAAGAAAAAGGTAAAGTTATTCGTCAAGAAAGATTCTACGGAGAAATGTCTAGATCATTCTATGTAGGAGATAATATTGATGAAAATAGTATTAATGCTTCATTTGAAAATGGTATTCTTAAATTAGTAGTTCCTAAAAAAGAAATTAAAGATAATAAGAAATTAATTGAAATTAAATAAATAATAAAAGAGTTCTAATACTCTTTTATTTTTGGTATAATTACATGTAGAGACGAGGTAATAATATGGATAATGATTTAAAAAGAAGTATTATTTTAGAAAACTATCAGAATCCTAAAAATAGAGGATTATTAAATAAAGAAGATTATATTAAAACTAATACTAATAGTGATAGTTGTATTGATGAAATAAATCTAGAAGTTAAAATAGAAGATGGTGTTATTAAAGATATTCGTTTTGATGGAGAAGCATGTGCTATATGTACTAGTGCTACTTCTATAATGATTGAAACTTTAATAGGAAAGAATTTAGAAGAAGCTAAAGAAATATTTGATAATTATCAAAATATGATAGAAGAAAAACATTTCGATGAAGAAAAGTTAGAAAGTGCTATTGTATATAGTGATATTTCTAAACAGCCAAACCGTAAAAAATGTGCTTTACTTCCTTGGTGGGGTATTGAAAAAGCCTTTATAGAGTACGAAAAGAATAAATAGTATAATTTGACAAATATAGGTCTAAATGCTAAAATACTACCTCGTAAAGGGGCGTTTTAGATGATAAAACCAATTAAATTAAGATTTTATATGATAGGAAAATATGAAGATATATTAGACAATGACGGTAGTTATACTCATAATATGAATTACGGTACACTTGATGCTAAATTTGGTTTAGTGGTAGGTGAAAACTTTTATACTATAGGTAAAGGATTTGAAAAGAGACATGTTGTTAAACATAGTAAAGAAAATCCAGCAGCTATAGATAAGTCAGAATATGGTAAACTTAATACAACTGATTCATATGCTATTAGTGAATTAGATCTTAAGGGTTACTGTATTAGAAAACAAATGAAAAAAATTAGATAGTATTTACTATCTTTTTTTTGTTTTACAATATATAATAAATTATGGTGATATTTATGAAAGGACTA
The DNA here is from genome assembly GCA_016283075.1 of Bacilli bacterium. Lineage (GTDB taxonomy): Bacteria > Bacillota_I > Bacilli_A > RF39 > UBA660 > RGIG4266. The sequence continues at coordinate 8,440 of JAEEMF010000007.1, forward strand.
GAAAAAGGTTTAACAAAAGAAAAAGTAACAGAAATTTCTAAAATTAAAGATGAACCTAAGTGGATGACTAATTTCCGTTTAAAGTCTTTTCATAAATTTGAAGAGACTCCAAATCCTATATTTGGACCTGAACTTAGAATAGATTTTAACAATATTAATTATTTTAAAAAAGTTACTAAAGATATTGCTGATAACTGGGATAATGTTGATAAAGAAATAAAAGATACTTTTGAAAGCGTAGGAGTAATAGATGCTGAAAAGAAATACTTAGATGGTATGCATGTTCAGTATGAAAGTGAAAGTGTTTATACTAATATGCTTAAAGAAGTAAAAGAAAAGAATGTTATTTTCTGTGATACTGATACTGCTTTAAAAAAGTATCCAGATTTATTTAAAAAGTATTTTAATACACTTGTTAAATATAATGAAAATAAATATACTGCATTAAATGGTGCAGTATGGAGTGGTGGTACATTTATATATGTTCCTCCTCATACTAAACTAGATAGACCACTTCAAAGCTATTTTAGAATAAATAGTAGAAGTATGGGTCAGTTTGAAAGAACTTTAATTATTGTAGATGAAGGATCAGAACTTCATTATATGGAAGGATGTACTTCACCAGTATATAGTGAAGACTCTCTTCATGCTGCTGTAGTAGAAATCTTTGTTATGAAAGATGCTAAGTGTAGATATACTACTATTCAAAACTGGTCTGATAATGTATATAACTTAGTTACTAAAAGAGCTATTGTTTATGAAAATGGTTTAATGGAATGGATAGATGGTAATCTAGGTTCTAAAGTAAATATGAAGTATCCTTGCTGTATATTAGCAGGAGATGGAGCTAGAGGTAATACTTTATCTATAGCTGCTGCTAAAGGTAATCAGTTTCAAGATTCTGGAGCGAAAATGATTCATATTGCTCCTAATACTAAGAGTAGCATTATTAGTAAAAGTATTGCTAGTGATGGAGGAGTAAGTAACTTTAGATCAACTGTTAGTATTTCTTCTAAAGCAATAAACTCTGATGCTAAAATAAAATGTGATACTATCATATTAGATGAAAACTCTAAAAGTGATACTATTCCTAAAAATAAAGTAGATAATAATAGTTCTAATCTTAATCATGAAGCTACTGTTTCAAAAATAAGTAAAGAAAAGTTATTTTATCTAACTAGTAGAGGTATTCCTCTTGAAAGAGCTAAGGAACTTATTATAATGGGATTTATTGATAAGTTTAGAGAAGAATTACCTATGGAATATGCAGTAGAACTTAATGCTTTACTTAAAAAATATTTATAGATGTGTTATACTATATCTATATAGTAGGAGGTATTTATGAAAAAGCTATTTATATTATTAGTTATTTGCCTTACAATACTTACTGGATGTACAAGTAAAGAAGATCAAGAAAATGAATTTGTTGTTGCTGCTAAAAAGTATTATGAAAATAATATGTCTGGCTTAATAGGAGTAACAGAAGTAGATGTTAAACTTGAAGATATTTTAAATGATATAGATAAGGGAGGAATATATAATATTCCATCTATATCTAAATGTTCTTCTAACTCAGTAGTAACTTTTACTTTAGAAGATGATAAGATATCTTCTGAGAAAGTAGTACTAGATTGTAAAAAAAATTAAATTTATACAAAATTAATAAATTGGTTATATCTATATAATCAGTTTATTTTTTTTATACCTTAATATAAGTATTTATATGATAGGAAGTCCTTATCAAAAAGATAAAATATGTCTTTTGCAATCTATTTTTCCTCATAGTATATTGACTTTGGAAAGGAGGAAAAATGTTAAATCAAGTCATTTGTGTCGGGAGAATTGTAAAGAATCCCGAAGTAATTGAATCTGAGTCTGGAAAAAAATATACTAATCTAACACTTGCCGTACCTCGTAGTTATAAAAATGTAGATGGTGAATATGATACAGATTTTGTTCCTTTTAAATTATGGCAAGGCATTGCAGAGAATACTGCCCTATACTGTAAGTCTGGTGATTTAATAGGAATAAAAGGTCATGTTGAAACTGATGTATATGAAAAAGACGAAGAAAAACATTATGCAATGAACTTAGTTGCAGAAAAAGTTACCTTTTTATCTAGTAAAAAACCAGAAGAAGCAGATAAATAAATCTGCTTCTTGTCATATCTTTATGTATAGTTTACTTTTTTAATTATATTATTTTATCTAGTATGTTATAATTATAATAGGTGAAAATATGAATATAGTAGATATCATAAATAAGAAAAGATTAAAAGAAGAATTAACTAAGGAAGAACTAGAATATGCTATAAATGGGTATATTGATAATTCTATAAAAGATTATCAAATGAGTAGTTTACTTATGGCTATTTGTTTAAATGGTATGAGTGATGATGAAATATATTACCTTACTGATATTATGCTTAAAAGTGGGGATACTGTTGATTTATCTTTTATTAATAAAGTTAAAGTTGATAAACACTCAACAGGTGGAGTAGGAGATAAAACATCTTTAATACTTCTTCCACTTGTAGCAGCATGCGGAGTAGTAGCTCCTAAGATGAGTGGTAGAGGTCTTGGATTTACTGGCGGAACAATTGATAAATTAGAAGCTATTCCAGGATTTAAATCAGATTTATCTGTAGATGAATTTAAAAGAGAAATAGAAGAGATAGGTGTATCAGATATTTCTCAAAGTGAGAATTTAGTTCCTGCTGATAAAAAACTATATTCTTTAAGAGATGTAACAGGTACTGTAGAATCACTACCTTTAATAGCATCAAGTATAATGTCTAAAAAGTTAGCAAGTGGTGCTGATAAAATAGTTATTGATTTAAAAGTAGGTGATGGAGCATTAATTAAAAATATTGATGATGCTAGACGCCTTGCTTCAATAATGATTAATATAGGTAAAAAATATAATAAAGAAGTAAGATGTATTTTAACTGATATGAATCAACCTCTAGGTAATATGATAGGAAATAGTTTAGAAGTTAAAGAAGCAATAGATGTTTTAAAAGGAAATGGTCCTAAAGATATTACTGATTTAGTAATAGTACTAGCTTCTACTATGGTACAAATGGGACTTAATATATCATTAGAAGAAGCTAATAAATTAGTACTTGATAAATTAAATGATGGTTCAGCATTTAATAAGTTCTTAGATTTAGTAAGATATCAAGGTGGTAATTTAGAGGATATGGTTATATCTGATAAAGTTATATCCGTTAAAAGTAATAAAACTGGTTTTGTATCAAAAATCAAAACTAATGAACTGGGTGAAGTAGTTCGTAAACTAGGTGGAGGAAGATACGAAAAAGAAGATAGTATTGATCCATCCGTAGGAATAGAACTAGTGGTTAAACAAGGCGATTATGTATTAGAAGATGAAGAATTACTTAAGGTATATATGAATGAAAAAGATGTACCTTTAAGTGAAATACTAGATTGTTTTATCATTTCTAATGAAAGTGGAGAGTCTAATCCTCTTATATATGAAATAATATGCAGTTAATAGTAGGTTTTATAATTGCAGTAATGATAGTTACTGCAATTAAAATGATAAAAGATGGTAAACATTTAGGAAAAGCTTTGTTTAAAAAAGAATATAAAATATCAAAAGCTGCTTTAGTAGCAAGTCAGCTTAAAAAATATAATGGTCATAGTAAAGTTATAACTAAAGGAAATATTGTAGCTTTTATTACTGAGTATTATGTCTTTATAGGACTAGTTATTGATGAAGCAGGAATGCTTCTTGGTAGTGAAACAAGTGATTACTTTGTATTAAAATATGGAGGTTCTGAAAAGAGTATAAAAAATGAAATACCATACTTTAATGAATTAGTAAGTAAAATTAGTAGTAATATGGATGGTATTCCTATAAATAAATATATTATAGTAGGATCATCTACAATGATTACTTTTAATATAAGTACTATTAGTATGCTTAGATTAAGTGATGTTTATTATAACTTTATAAGAAAAGATGGAAAGATTAATTATACTCCGTCTGATATTAATAGAATAGCAAAAATACTAGAAAATTCTCTAATGTAAAGAAATGTCTAAAACGTTGATATTTAGAATTAATTAAGTTATTCTTATAATAGAAGGGGTGATAAAAGATGATACATCCATCAATAGACAAATTATTAAACAAAGTTGGTTCTAAATATTTGTTAGTAAATTTAGTTTCAAAAAGAGTAGCAGAAATAGAAGAAACTGAATTCTATCAAATGAAAGAAAACGAGTACAAATCAAGTAAACCTATCGGTAGGGCACTTGAAGAAATTGCAAAAGATCTAATTCACATTAAAGAGGATTAGTCTTTTTTCTTAGGAGGGTTTATGGAAATAAAACATATTAAAAAAGGAAAGAATAATAAGTATGAAATATTATTTATAAATGGTGAGAAACTTACTACTTATGATGAAGTTCTTTTAAATAATAATCTTTTATATAAGAAAGATTTATCTAAAGAAGATATAAAAAGTATTGAAAGTAAGAATATCTTTTATGATGTATATAATAATGCTTTAAAATATATATCTAAAAGAATTAGATCTACTAAAGAAATAATGAAATATTTAGATAAATATGAACTTTCTTTAAAAGATAAAAATGATATTATTAAAATACTTAAAGAAAAAGGCTTTTTAGACGATTTAAGATTTGCCAAAGCATTTATATCAGATAAGGTTAATTTAACTAGTGATGGCCCTTATAAGATAAAAAAAGAGCTTCTTTCTCATGATATAGATGAATCTGTTATAGATAACCTAATTCATGATATTGATAAAGAGAAACTTATTAGTAAACTTGATAAACTTGTAAATAAAAAAATAAACACTTCTAAAGAATCAAACTATTTAGCGAGAAAGAAAATAACTAATTACTTTATTAATCTAGGATACTCTAAGGAAATGATTGATGAAGTATATAAAGATAGTAGGGATGATACTTCTTATTTAGAAAAAGAATTTGATAAATTATATAAGAAACTATCGTATAAAGAGCAAGATAAAGATAAACTACTACTTAAGATAAAACAAAAACTATATTCCAAAGGATATAGTTTAAGTAAAATAGATGAATACATAAGAAAAGAGTATGAATAAATTCATACTCTATTTTTATTTTTCATTATATGTTTTTTCAAGTTCAGTATCAATTATTTCTAAGTTGTAAGCTTTTCTAATTTTCTTCCATGCTTTATCATAGATTTCACTATCATTAGAAACTTTTTCACTTAATAAGCTTTTTAAACATTCTTCTCTAGAATCTTCTAGACTTGGTTTTTTATCTTGTTTAACTCTTAAAATAACAAAGTATCCATAAGATGATTTAACTGGTTCAGTAGTATATTTACCATCTTCTAGAGCAACACTTGCATCCCAGAATTCACTAACTACATCTTTTTTACTAAATCCACTGAATAATCCACCTTCAGCAGCAGTTGTTTTGTCATCTGAGTGTTTTTTAGCTAAATCTTCAAATTTTTCACCTTTTTTAAGTTTTTCAATAACTTCATTAGCTTCAGCTAAAGCTTTAGCTTCGCTTTCTTCTTTTTTAGTAGTGTAGTTTTCATCGTTAGTATCAACTTCTTCTGGAGCAATTAAGATATATCTTGCTGTCATAGCACCAGTAATGTTTTCTTTATAATAATCTTTAACTTCACTTTCTGTAATGAATCCATATTCAGTATTTTTAATATATTTTTCAGCAACTAATTGATTAACACGGTCTTTATAAACTGTTTCTCTAAATTGATCTAGTCCTTTATAACCATATTGTTTTAATTCACTTTCTAAATCTTTTTTATAATATTCATATTGAGCTTTTAAGTTTGCTACATAACTATCAGCATATTCTGAAGCTTCAGTAGTATCTTTTAATTCTTTACTTGAAATATATGAATCAACAATACTTGTTAAAGCTACACTTCCATTTTTTTCTTTTAATTCTTCATATAATTCAGTAATGCTAAAATCTTTTCCATCTACTTTAGCAATAACTTCAGTTCCGTCTTTTAAGACTGGAATTGTTTTTGTATTATTGAAGTGTTTTCCTACTAAGAAACTACAAACAACTAATACAATGCATAATAATGATAATTGAACTTTTTTGTTTTTGATAAAATCTTTCATTTTAATCCTCCTGTATCCTTAGTACAACTTGCATCATACAAATAGTATTTTAGCAAACAAATTAAGAAAATACAATATTTTCCTTATATTATTCATATATATTTCATCATTTTCAAAGAATTATTTTTCTAAAAAAATATGTAAACTTGATATTTTCGTCTTTACAAAGTGGGTGAACTAGGTTAAAATTAAGGTACAAGTGGTACAAAGTGGGGGAAAGTGGTGATTATTATGTTCATGGGTGAATATCATCATACCATTGATGAGAAGGGTAGACTGACTATTCCATCCAAGATTAGATTTGATCTTGGGGAAGAGTTTGTTTTAACTCGTGGTTTAGATAACTGCTTATTTATTTATCCAAAAAAAGAATGGGAAGAAATCATTTCGGAATATAAAAAATTACCAAACACTAAAGATGCTCGTAATTTTATGAGATTTTTCTTAAGTGGAGCCACTATTTGTAGTTTTGATAAACAAGGAAGAATTAATATTCCAATACCACTAGCTGCGTATGCTGACCTTATAAAAGAATGTATTATCATTGGGGTTGATAACAGACTTGAAATTTGGAGCGAAGAAAGATGGAACAACTTTGTATCTGAAAATGAACCTAATTACACAGAAATTGCTGAAAAACTATTTTCACCTAAGTTAGATTAATGGAAACACTTCATAAAAGCGTTCTTCTAGAAGAATCTATAAATTATTTAAATTTAAAAGAAAATAGTGTAATAGTTGACTGTACATTAGGTTATGGCGGACATAGTAGTGAAATCTTAAAAAGAATTAAAAATGGATTTTTATATTCATTTGATCAAGATATCGACGCAATAAATTTCAGTAAGAAAAGGTTAAGTGATATAGCATCAAACTTTGAAATAATTCAAAGCAACTTCGTTAATCTTGAGAAAGAGATTAAAGAAAGAACAGATTATGTTGATGGTGTTTTATATGACCTTGGAGTGTCATCACCACAGCTTGACGAAGATGAAAGAGGTTTTAGTTTTCATAAAGACGCTAAGCTTGATATGAGAATGGATAAATCATCTTCTTTTAGCGCGTATGATGTTGTAAATACTTTTTCATTTGAACAGTTAACTGATATTCTATATCGTTACGGAGAAGAAAAGTATGCAAGTAGCATCGTTAAAAACATAATTAAACATAGAACCAATAAACCAATTGAAACCACTTTGGAATTAGCTGAAATAATTAAAGAAAGCGTTCCAGAAAAATATAGAAGAGATAAACATCCAGCAAGAAAAACATTTCAAGCAATTAGAATTGAAGTTAATCATGAGTTAGATGTTTTTGAAAAGAGTTTAAGAGATGCTTTAAATATTATTAAAGTAGGCGGAAGAATATGTGTAATAACATTCCATTCTCTAGAAGATAGAATGTGTAAGCAAATCTTTAAAGAAGTAAGTGAAGTAGATCCTCTTCTTAAAAGAATGCCAATCATACCAGAAAATATGATGCCTAGATTTAAAGTGATCGCAAATATAAGTCCTAGTGACGAAGAATTAAATTTTAATAATCGTTCAAGAAGTGCTAGACTTCGAGTGATAGAAAGGGTAAGATAGATAATGAAAAAGAATACTACTAAAAAAGTAAATTTTCATATAACAAAAGGCGAAAAACTAATGTTTTTTAGTAGTGTCTTAATAGTTATTATTATTTTATTAGTACAAGTTTTCTGCGGAGCTATGGCAGGGAATCTATCACTTAATGTAGAAAAATTAAAATATGAGATAGATACTCAAGAAAAAAAGAATGAAAGTTTAGAAATGCAAGTCAGTGAACTTACTTCATATGATAAAATAAAAGATGTAGTTAAAGATATGGGACTTGCTTATAATAATTCAAATATAATTGTCATAAGCAAATAAATTGTTGCGAGGTGATACTATGAAAGATAAAAAGAAAGTAAAAGATACTTGGAATGCTCCTAAGTATTTTTTAACAGTAGTTTTTATCTTTTTTTTAGTGTTTGCAGGGCAACTAACTTATATAACACTAAGTCCTACAATATATGGAATTAATATGGATAAGTTTGCAGAAAGTCGTAATACTTATAGTGCAACACTTTATGCTAAAAGAGGAACTATTTTTGATTCAAGTAATAATGTACTAGCTCAAAACGTAGCATCATATACCGTTATTGCTTATTTAAATCCAAAAAGAACAATTAATCCTAAAAATCCACAACACGTAGTAGATAAAGAAGCAACTGCTAAAGCATTAGCACCAATACTTAATATGACTGAGGAAAGACTTAAAGAATTATTAAGTAAAAGTGTATATCAAGTAGAATTAGGTCCTGGAGGAAGAGGTATAACAGAACTTACTAAAATGGAAATAGCAAGTTTAAAACTTCCAGGAATAGACTTTGTAGAAACCTATAAAAGATATTATCCAAATGGAAAGTTTGCCTCTTATATAATAGGATATGCCAAACTATATGAAGAAACAAAAGGTAATGTAACAACAGATAAAATAGTCGGAGAACTAGGACTTGAATCTAAATATAATGATTATCTTACAGGTAAGAATGGATATTTAAAATATCAACAAGATAGATTTGGTTATAAAATACCAGATACCTTAGAAGAAAGAGAAGACGCAGTAGATGGATATGATATCTATTTAACACTTGACTCTAATATTCAAAGATTTGCAGAAAGTGCAATAGAATCAATGAAGAAAAATACTAATCCATCATGGGCTGCTATATCAGTAATGAATGCTAAAACAGGAGATATACTAGCAGCAGCAACTATTCCTTCATTTGATCCAAACATAAGAGATGTAACAAACTATCAAAGTCCACTTGTTACTACAGCATATGAACCAGGTTCAGTAATGAAAATATATTCATACTTATGTGCAGTAGATTCAAATAAGTATGATGGAAACATGACAGTACAATCAGGTAGTATCAAAGTAGGAGACGATGAAGTAAGAGACTGGAACCGTATAGGTTGGGGTACAATTACATTAAACCAAGGACTTTTATATTCATCAAACGTTGCTGCATCAACACTAGTTCAAAAAGTAATTACTAAAAATGAATTACAAGACTGTTATGAAAGACTAGGATTTGGAGATTTAACAGGAGTAGAACTAGCTAGTGAAGTAGCAGGTAAAATAACATTTAATTATCCGATTGAAGTTGCAACAGCTTCCTTTGGTCAAGGTATTACAACAACAGTAGTACAACAACTTAAAGCTGTAAGTGTTTTAGCAAATGATGGTAAAACAGTATCACCACATATTGTTAAAAAAATATTAGATAAAAATACAAATAAAATAGTATATGAAAGTTCTGTTGAAAAATCAGAAAAGATATTTAAAACTTCAACAGTAAACTATGTTAAAGATTTATTATATCAATCTATAAATGGTGACGATTATAACGCAACCGGAAGAATTTACCGTATGGATGGATATAAACTTTTAGGTAAAACTGGAACTGCTCAAATACCTTCTCCAAAGAAAGGATATTTAACAGGAGACCTTGATTACTTAAGATCATTTATTGGTATGTATCCAGCTAATGATCCAGAAATTATTATTTATGTAACAGTTAAACAAGCAACAAGTGCTTATGCATCTAGAGATGCTGTTAAAGAAATGGTAACAAATATAACTAAGTACTTAAATCTATTTGATGATGGAACTATATCTTCAAATATCGATATGATTACACTTAAATCATATGCTAATAGTACATTTGATAAAGCTAAAGATGAATTATCATCACATAAGATAAACGTAGTTAAAATAGGAGATGGAGATACTGTAATTAGTCAGTATCCTCTTAAAGGTTCAGTAGTACTATCTAATGAAAAAGTCTTCTTAATAACTAATAGTAAGTCTTATAAAATGCCTAATTTAAAAGGATATTCCTTAAAAGATGCTAAGCAGTTATTAACTATTTTAGGATTAAAAATAAAGACAAGTGGAACTGGTTATGTAACAGAGCAAAGTATCTCTGAAGGCACTGAAATTAATAAAGGTGATGAGATAACAATTACACTTTCCGATAAGTTTGATTTTAGTAAAATAGGGTAGAATTTTTAATTCTACTCTTTTTATTTGGCGTTATATATTATTTATGGTGTAAAAAGTTGACAAATATAATATTTTTAGTAGAATATATAGTGTATTCCGAACGATTGTGCGATAAGTGAGAACTAGAATGGTGGTGAATATAGAAATGGCTGAAAAAAAGAAAAAAATTGAAGCGGGTAAAGTAACAGGGGGTAAAAAAGCATCTGTTAAAAAAGCTTCACCAAAAAAAGAAGTAGCAACTAATGTTAAAGCAGAAGAAAAAAGTGCAAAATCAGTATCTAAGAAAGCACCTAAAAAAGAGGTAAAAGTTAAGGAAGTTAAAGAAACTAAAAAAACTGATGTAATGGCTAGCTTAGATGATAAAGAAGTTGTTGTAACTAAAGAAGAAAACAAAAAAGCATTAAAAGAAATCTTATTAAAGGTTTGGGATATTGCTTTCTGGGTTTTATTCATAGCAATCGCATTAACATGGGTTACAGATTACTTCAGAGTTAGAGCTGATAAAGATCCACAATTCTGTTTAGCCAAAAAGACTAAACAATTTGAAGATGGTACAGTAGAAACTTGTACAGGAGTTGGTTATAAGATTTATTCTTATAATCGTGAATCTTTAGATACTGGTGTTGAATTTGTTCCTTTCTTTGTAAAAATGAAAGAACCAAAAACTAGTAAATAAATAAAATTAGGGGAGAAAAAATATGAGAGATAAGAAAAAAGTATTAGCTATATTATTATTCTTAATTATGGGTTTCTTCATGTTTACATTTGCCAATCCAAATGATAACATCTCTTCTTTAACTAAACCAGTTGATGAAAAGAAAGAAGAAAAGAAAGAAGATAATAATAAACAAGACAATCAAGAACAAACTCCAGTTGTTGTTGATGTTGATAATGCTCCAGTTATAACTGTTGAACCTAAAGAAGTTAGTATTGCTTTCGGTGCTAACTACGATACATTAACAGGTGTAACTGTTAGAGATGACAAAGATAATTTAACTGCTGCTGCTAGTATTGTTGATACTACAACTTTAGAAGTTGGAGAATATACAATTGTTTATACAGCAACAGATAGAGCAGGTAATACTGCTACAAATACAAGAAAGCTTGTTGTATTTGAAGACTTAAATAATAATAATATTCCAGATGAAGAAGAAGATCACTATACAGTTAGTTTCGAAGCAACTGGTAGAGGAAGCCTAGTTGGTGACACTACTTATGCTAACATTTTAACTGGATTAACTTTTGAACAAGCTGGAATTATAGTACCAACTGCTGTAGCAGACGAGTACTATGAAGTAAATGTTTGGAGTCCTGTTACTCCAGAAGATAGTACAGAAGTAGTAGAAGATATTACTTATGTAGTTTCATTCCGTCCAATTAATGACGTAAATGAAAATGATATTGCTGATGAAGAAGAAACTTACACAGTTACATTCGTTGACTATAACGACACAATCTTAAGTGTTCAACCAGTTTTAGTTAATAATGCTGCTGTAGCACCAGCAAATCCATCTAGACCAAAAGAAAAAAATATTCACTATGAATTCAAAGGTTGGGATAAAGATTTCTCTAATATTACAGAAGATACTGTTGTAAAAGCTGTATATTATATTAAATCTATTAGATCAAATATCTATGAATATCATTACAATAATCCAACAGTAATCGCTACTGGTATTAAAGATAAAACTAAAGGTGCATATACTAAACTTGGTAGTGTAAAAATTAAAGTTAATGATTTAACTAGAAGTGTTACTGAAAAGAATGTTAGCACAATCGTTGTTCTTACTAACGATGAAGTATCTAAATATATTTCAGGAGAAATGTACTCTGAAGAAGGATATACATTCAACTGGTATGTATTAAAATACGAATCTGGTGATGGATGGCATATTGATGGTGTAAGAACTGCTAACGAATATAGTTTAAAAGTTACATTCAATTATTCAAATGGAACTCAAGCATTTGAACCAGTTGAAAGAACTGTTAAATATAATGAAAATTACTCTGTAGAAGTACCAGTAGTTGAATACTACACTGCAAACGTAACTGAAATTGCTGGTAAAGTTAAAGGTAATATTGAAGTTAACGTAGTTTATACTCCAAATAATGATGAAAATGATAATGGTATTGCTGATGAACTTGAAACTTACACTGTAACATTCGTTGATTACAATGATAAAGTATTAAGTACTGGATCAGTATTATATGGAACTGCTGCAGTAGCTCCAGTAGATCCAAAGAGACCAACTTCAAAAGGTATTTCATATACATTTGCTGGTTGGGATAAAGATTTCTCTTATATTACAGGTAATACAACTGTAAAAGCTACATATACAATAAGTGAAATTACTACAATGGTATTTGAATATCATTATAATGATGAAAAAACATTAACAACTGGTGTTGTTGATAAAACTGATGGTGCATATACTAGACTTGGTAGTGCTAAATTAGTATTAAATAATGACATCGTTAAAGTAACAAATAAAGGTGTTTCAAAAATTGTTGTACTTACAAATGATGAAGTTATGAAATACGTAGATGGCCCTATGTATACTGAAGAAGGATATACATTTGACTGGTATGTATTAAAATTCGAAAAAGGTGATGGATGGCATATTGATGGTGTAAGAACTGCTAATGAATATTCATTAAATGTTACATTTAAATATTCAAATGGAACACAAGCATTCGATACTGTTTCAAGAACTGTTAAATATGGTGAAGATTACAGTGTTGAAGTTCCAGAAGTAGATTATTACACTGCAAACGTTACTGAAATTTCTGGTAAAGTAACTGGAAACATTTCTGTAAATGTTATCTATACTCCAAATAATGACTTAAACAATAATAAAATTGCTGATGAACTTGAAGAACATTATTCATTAACATTTATTGTTGAAGGTCCAGGAAAAATTAATAACATAAATAATTTATTAAAGAGATTTAACTCTGATTTCCAATATGAAATAGTGTCAGATCAAAAATTTGTTATTTCTAATATTCTAAAAGGTTTAACATATTATAAATTTGCACTTGCATATAAAGCACCAGAAGCTAGAAACTCATCACTTCTTCCTCCAACAAGCGGAGAAATTAATGCTATAACAACTGATGCATGGCATGAAGCTGATGGATCACATTTCAATAATTTAGCTACAGTAACTGGTGATAAAACTTACTATATGACATATTATTGGGATGAAAATCAAAATAATATTCCTGATGAACAAGAAGAATTTGCTGTTAAATTCTTAGATGAAGATGGTAATGTATTAAAAACTGATACAGTTAAATATGGTGAAGATGCTACTGCACCAGAATACACTAAAGAATCTAGTGCACAATATGATTACACAATCACATGGGATAAAGCATTCACTAATGTAAAAGGAAGCTTAGAAGTTAACGCTGTTGTAACTCCAATTGTTCGTTCTTATGATGTAACATTTGTTGATTACGATGGAACTATTATTTCTACTGTTTCAGTAGAATATGGTAAAGATGCAGAACTTCCTGAAGATCCAACAAGAGAAAATTATAATTTTGATGGATGGAGCGGAAACTACACTAATATCCAAAAAGCTGAAACTGTAACTGCTACTTACTCTGCTGAAATCGTTGGATTCACAGTAGAAGAAGTTGCAAATGCTAACTGGAAATTTACTAAAGGTAAAGAATACGATGTTAAAAAAATGTTAGTTGTAACTAAAGTATATGCTGACGAAACAACTGAAGTTGCTGGAGATTCTGAATACACAACTGACTTCTCAACTAAAGAAGTTGGAACTTACACTTTAAACGTTAAATTTGGTTCTTTCCCAGTAAATAAAACAATTAAATATAGTGTTGAAGAAGAAGTTAAATTCCAAACTAAATTCGAAGTTATCTATACAGGAAGTAAAGATGTAGATTATACTAATTCAGATTCTTGTACTAAAAACTGCGATAAAGGTGGAAACGTAACAAAAGTTCATCATGATGAACTTGGTGTTGAAATTATTGAACACTATGAAGAATTAATTTCAGTAAATAAAGTAAATGCTGTATATAAAAGTGGAAGCGCAGAAGGATTATTAAAAACTAATGGTCATATCCGTTATTCATATAAAAAATGTACAGCATGGTCTCCATTTGGATGGTGCTTATTCGGTAGCTGGGAATACTATGATCCAGTATACTATGCAATAAACAATACTGCTGATATAAGATTCAATAATAGTAACTCATTACTAGATTATGTTGATGTATATTACACTAACAAAGAAACTAGAAAGAGTTATGTAATTAGATTTGAATATGATGATACAACTAAGAAATTTACTGCTAAATCTGAAAAACAATATTAATAAAAAAAGATAGTTCAAAACTATCTTTTTTTTGTTATAATTATCTTAGATGGTAGGTGCAACAATGAATAATTTATTATTCAACAAAAGACTTAAAGAAGCAAATGATACAGTATCATTAGATATAGATTTAGCAGTAAGTAAATATATAGAGTTAGAAAAAGATGTACGAAATTATTATTCTAATAAAGATTTAGTATCTTTTTATAATACAATTGACTATATCATTTACTTAAACTTATATCCAGATAAAAAGATAAAATTAATAGAAGAGCCACTTTATCTTTTATACTATTTTATGGGTCTTGCTTATGAAAAGAAGAAGGACTTTATAAATGCTAAAGAATCATATGATAAGAGTTTAAAAATGAACATCTTTTTTTATGCGGCTTTTATGAAAAAAGTATATTGTTTTAATAAAGAAAATGACTTTGAAAATATGTATAACCTTATTATAGATAGTTATAAATATATATATAAAATAGAGGACTTAGTATCATTTTATAATTTATTAGGAGAGTACTATATTTCAAAAGAAGAATATATTATATCTTCATATATTTATTCATATATAAACTACTTAGATAATGATTCTAAAAAAGATAAAATAGTAGAAATAGAAAATCACCTAAATATAAAAGTAGATTACTCAGTAGATAGTATTAAATCATTTTTAAAGAAAAATAATATTCCAGTAACTATTGATACTAGAATGATTAATATCTTAAAAGAAGTATACTCTAAAGAAGTAAATAGTCCTTTTTCTAAAAAGGTAAATGCGGAAGTAAAAAAGATACTATTTAAGATAACAAATGATGATGTATATTCACCATCACTTATAGTAGATAATAAAGATGTAGGTTTTTCATTTAATCTTCCAGATTCATGGAAAATAGTAAGTAGAAAAGAATATCCTAGATTAGTAGGAGAGATTATTCTTTATATAATAAAACCAAGTAATTTAGACCCGATAACAATATCACTTCTTTCTAAAACAAAAGATAATGATTTAAAGAAGTGTTATGATGAAATAAGAAAAAAGATACTTTATAATGGATTTCTTATTATTAATGAAAGTGTTATTAAAATAAAAGGCAATCAGTTTATACAGTGCTTTGTTGAAAAGAAAATAAATGATGAAAGTATTATAGAAGTACATAATTATATCATTATAAATAATAATTTAATTGATTTTAAAATGAATATTGATTTAGATAATATTGATTTACATAAACTATATAATAACAAGAATATTATTAAGCTAAATGTAATACTTTCTAGTATAAATATTACTAGTATGAGTATACCTAGAAATGAAGAGTTTTCTGGTTCTTTGTCAAATAGTGTTGGTGAACAATGAATTTGATAAATGAATCGATTATAGAGAGTGATTTTTAATCACTCTTTTATAATGCCTTTAATTAAAAATATTCTTGCTATAAAGTGATCATATTTTTTATATCCAAA
>JAEEMF010000054.1 GCA_016283075.1 Bacilli bacterium
GCTATACTAATCTTACGAAGAAGATACATAAAGTTCCATCCAATATTATCTAAATCTAATTCTTTAGGTTTAACACTTTTTACATATTCTTCCATATGCTTCTTAAGCATATTTTTTGTATCTACTCCTACTGATATTTGGTTAGATCTAATCTTAAGTTCATCAAGAGGTCCAAAAGAAATATCAGCGCTTAGTCCATTTTTCATGTAAATAGAGACTCCCCATATAGTATCAGACCATTTTCTTTCCATAATATAACCAATATCTTTTTTATTAAAGAAAGAAAGTATTTCTTTTCTTACAACTTCTACTTTAACATTCTTTTTATATGCCATCATAAAGTCACAGTCTGAGTATATATCTCTAAAACCAATAGATGAAGATCCTATTAAGTATGTACCTATTAATCTATTAGACTTCTTAACACTATCTATAATATTATTTAAAAACTTATCTCTATCTTCTAAACTATACATTATGATCACTTAACCTTTATTTCAATACATTTTCTAGATGCTATATAGTCACATAAATGTACTAATTTTTCTTCTTCTGTTTTAGGAACAGGCATTATTACTTTACCAAATCTATCTTTATTCCATGGGCCCATATGACATCTAATAAGACTTGCTACAAATTTAGTATCTTCTTCACTAATAAATATTTTATCTTTATTTTCTAATAAGTAATCACTCATTATTACTGGATGTTCTACTAAAGTATAACCAGTACTTACTTTACCATGTTTAAATCCGTCGTGAAGTAAAAGTGCCATTCTAATTAAATCTTTCTTATATTCATTAGATGAACAAAACACTTTATTTTGAAACATTTCTTCAAGTATTATCATTGCAGCTTTTACGTGTCTTACAAGTCCACCTACTCCTAAAGAAAAAGAAGGATGATACTTTCCTGTTGAAGAAGCAGGAACTTCATAAAAATAGTCTGGAAGCTGTTCTAAAACATATTCAGCGCTTTTTCTTACATTTTCATTAGTAAATCTACTAAGTTCTTCTTTAAAAATATCTTTTTTCATAAATACCTCCACTAATCAAGTAATCTATGTTGCATCCCTTCAGGATCATCTAAATACATTCTATATATAGAATATATATCACTTTCTTTATATTTAACTTCTTTAAAGTTATCATTTAAATTTAATATCTTTCCATTTCGATAACTAATAAGTATTGGTGAGTGAGTCGCTATTATAAACTGACTACCATGACTTACTAATTCATCTATTAAACATAAAAGAGATAACTGTCTTTCAGGAGAAAGTGCTGCTTCCGGTTCATCTAGTATATATAAACCATTATCTGAAAATCTATTCTTTACCAAGTTTAGAAATGATTCACCATGTGAACACTCATGAAGACTACCGCCATAACTATCATATATTTTTCTATATCCATTATTCTCTGCTAAATTTTGTACTTCTGAAGCAAAATTATAAAAACTTTCTGCTCTTAAGAAGAACTTTGTTTTAGGATTTCTTCTTTTTATATAAACAAGATAATCAGATAACTCAGATGTAGTATTTTTAGTTTCATACATAAAGTTTTGAGTTCCTCCTTCAGCAGGAAGACCAAGTGCTACAGCAAGAGCTTCTATAAAAGTAGATTTGCCTACTCCATTTTCACCAATAAAGAACGTTACCGGAGATGTGAGTTCTAATTCATTAAAGTTTTTTACTACTTCAATATTAAAAGGATACTTATCAAATGAAGGTATCTTATTTCTATTAAGTATTATTTTATTTATTATTAACTTATCATTAAAACTCATATTACCCACCTAAAAGTATTATATCATAAGGAAAATAAAAGAGCATTATTTAATATGCCCTTTATCTATCCAGTATCTTTTTGTAAAGAATTTTTCACCTTCATATTCATTTTCTATTGTATTTTCTAATACACCACCATTAGCTTCAATAATTTTTGCAGATCCAATATTATCGTCATCACATGTAACTAATATTTTATCTTCTTTTATTAAATCTTTATAGTTCTGTATAGCCAATTTTAGGATTTTAGTACCATATCCCATTTCCCAGTATTTAGGATTTACACCATATCCAATATGACCACCAAATCTTATTAACTTATCAGTTAATCTAGTTCTTATATGTACTACACCTATAAACTTATCGTCATCAACTGCAAAGTAGTCATATGATGGAACAAAATGTGAGGGTAGTTTAGATATATCTCTACTATCCATAAAATATTGAATAATGTCAGTTTCATTTGGATTTAAAAACATCAAGTTTTTCTTTTTCATATTTCCTAGTTCAATTTGTTTTAAAGTATCTAGATATGCTTCCTTATATTGTTCTAAATATTTTTCATTCGCATCTATTAGCTTAAGCATTATTATCACCTACTATTCTTGAAGCATTAAGAATATCTTCTTTAAGTTCTTTTACATGAGGATATTCAGTTAACTGTTTCATGTAATATATCATATCATATATTGCAAGTCTTTTATATAAATTAGGAATATTTATTATTTCAGGATAATACTTTTTTATGTATTTCATTATATTAGAATAATCTTCTAATTTAGTATACTTTTCTGTTTCTTCACTTGCATACTTCCATGGTTTTCTTATCATTCTATATATAATATCAAGTTCAAAATCTATAGGAGCATATATAGATCTTTCAAAATCAATTAGCTTTATACTCCCTTTATTATAAATAATATTATCAAAGTGTAAATCATTATGAACAAGA
>JAEEMF010000055.1 GCA_016283075.1 Bacilli bacterium
GGAGTAGGACTATATCAACATGATGTATCAAGTAAAAACTTAAAAGAAAGTTTAGACTTTGTAGTATCTAAAGCTGTTAATAGTGTAGGAGTAAATATTAATGTAGCAAGTCCATCACTTTTAAAATATGTATCAGGTATTACTAAAACTAATATTGATAAGATTATTAAATATAGAGAAGAAAAAGGTAAAATAAATACTAGAGAAGAACTTAAAAAGAATAAGATACTTAGTGATAAAGTATATGAACAAGCTGTAGGATTCCTTCGTATTACAGAAGGAACAAATGCTCTTGATCAAACTAGTATTCACCCAGAAAGTTATGATATAACTTTAAAATTATTAAAAGAACTTGGAGAGAATATATCTTCTTTAGGAACAACTTCTTTAAAAGAAAAACTAGAAAAGATTGATAAAGAAGAATATGTTAAAAAACTAGGAACTGATATTTATACACTTGATGATATTATTAAATCACTTATTAGTCCTAATAGAGATCCACGTGATGAAATGCCTCAGCCACTTTTAAAAAGTGATGTACTTAATATTGAAGACTTAAAAGTAGGTATGAAACTTGAAGGTACAGTACGTAACGTAATTGATTTTGGAGCATTCATAGATATAGGCCTTCATAATGATGGATTAGTACATATCTCTAAAATGACAGATAAATATATAAAACATCCTAGTGAAGTAGTAAGTGTAGGAGATATTGTTTCTTGTTATGTAATAGATATCAATAAAGAAAAAGAAAAAGTATCTTTATCTTTAATAGAACCTAAAGATTTAAAATAAGTGAGTATTCACTTATTTTTTTTATTGATTGACTGAAAACATATATACACATATAATATAAATAGATAATAGTAGAGTAGGTGAGACAATGAAGAAGATATTAAAAAACGCCAAATTCACTTTCATAATTGGTATTCTTTTTGCGTCTTTTTCTATAGTTTTTGCATCTACATACTTAGCAAACGAAGTAGGATTTAAAAGTATTGATTCTAACTGGACTGTGGAAAACGTAAAACAAGCTACTGATAGTTTATATTATGATGTAAGCAAAAAAAATCCTGTAGGGGAAATAATAAGTTTTATGGGTACTATTGTTCCAAGTTATTTCTTAGCATGTAATGGAACGGTTTATAACATAAATGATTATCCTAAACTAGCAGAACATATTAAAGATAACTTTGGTAGTTATAATAAATTTGGTGGTAATGGTACAACTACCTTTGCTGTACCTGACTTAAGAGGAGAGTTCTTAAGAGGATGGGGTTCTAATAGTCATTCTGGAATGGGTAGCGGTTCTGCTGTTGGTACTCATCAGGATGCAACGTATCACATAAATATTTGGATTCATGAAAATAAAAGAATTTATTATCAGGGTAATGGTAATTCTTATGGAGTATTAAATGCTGATTCAACAACAGGTGAATCAGCTGGTGGTGTAAGTATTAATTACTCAGCGACTGCTTCATCAGCAGGAAATGCTCGTTATACAGCGCGACCTACAAATACTTCAGTAATGTATATAATTAGATATGAATAAGAAATAAGGTGAATATATGAAAAAGATGTTTAAAAATCCTACATTTGCATTTATTAATGGGGTTATTTTGGCATCTTATTTATTAGTATTCGGTTATTCAATAACAGCAAGTGAAATAGGATATACTCCTAGTAGTGATAAATGGTTAGTTTCTAATATCCAGGCATCAACAGATAGTTTGTATGATGGAATAACAAGAGCAAATCCTGTAGGAGAAATAATTAGTTATATGGGAGTAACTGCTCCTGAATATTTTCTTCCTTGTAACGGAAAAGAATATAATATAAGTGAATATCCATATCTTGCAGAACATATTAAAGATAACTTTGGTAGTTATAATAAATTTGGTGGTAATGGTACTACTACTTTTAAAGTACCTGATTTAAGGGGAGAGTTTTTAAGAGGATGGGGTACTAACAGTCATTCTGGTATGGGAAGTGGATCATCTGTTGGAATTCATCAAGATGCTACGAAAAACAATAATATTTGGATTCATATTAATAAAAGAATTTATTATCAAGGTAATGGTAATGTATATCATATAGCAAACGCTGATTCAATCACATCTGAGTCATCTGGAGGAGTTAGTATTAATTCGTCATATGTTGCGGAAAATGCAGGGTTTGCTCAGTATACCGATAGACCTACAAATACATCAGTAATGTATGCAATAAGATATAGAAGCTAGAATTATTTTCTAGCTTTTTTTATAATGTTTGCAAAGTATATAAATGTAAAGGAAATATCTAATTTATTTTATTTTATAAGGGATTTTGATATAATGTAGGTGAAAATAGGTGATGATATGAAAAAAGTAGTAATATCTGGTAGTGCTAAACTTGCGGATAAAGTGGAGTTTTGGAAAAAATCCTTTGAAGAAAAAGGATATGAAGTAATTAATTATCCTCATTATGATGAGAATATTGATTATGATGAAAAATATAAGAAGTTTTATACAGATATAGAATCATGTGACATTTTCTTTTTAATGAACGAACCTAAAGGAAATATAGAAGGTTATATAGGTGCTTCTACCTTTGGAGAACTAACATATGCAGTTATGAATAATGTCGTTCATAAAAAGAATATTAAGATACTTATGCTTAATATGCCTAGTATGATTCTATTTTGTTATGAAGAACTAGTAAGATGGATTGATCTAGGATGGGTTAAATTCTATAACAACGAAGATATTTAAGATGTGGTATAATATATAAAGAGGTAATGATATGGATAATAGTACACTTTTATTTGCTATAGCTGCTATTCCAGCTTTATTATTAATATTTTATGTTTATAAAAAAGATTTGGTTGAAAAAGAACCACCTAAATTACTAGTAAAACTTTTTTTACTTGGAGGACTTCTAAGTGTATTTATGGCTATTATTTTAGAAGTAATATATGATGGTATTTTCTTTTTAGATAAAGGAACATATGCAGGTTTATTTATATATTGTTTCTTTGGTATAGGTCTTATTGAAGAAGAATGTAAATTCTTAGTACTTAAAGCCTTTACTTGGAATAGTAAAGAATATAAACATGTCTTTGATGGTATAGTATATGCTGTATATGTATCACTAGGATTTGCTTTTCTAGAAAATATTGCTTATGTATTCCAGTATGGATTTACAACTGGTCTTGTAAGAGGAATAACTGCTATACCAGGACACTTCTGTTTTGCTGTATTTATGGGAGCATACTACGGTCTTAGTAAACAAGCTGAAGTACTTGGAGAAAATGAAAGAGTTAAAAAGTTAAATAACTTAGCACTTTTAACAGCAATATCTATTCATGGTTTATATGATTTTTTTGCATTTGCATTATCATATAATTCACTATTTGTTATATCATTTATTGCTTTCTTAATAGCTGTATATGTAATAGCATTTAAGAAAGTAAAAACAATATCTAATGTAAAAAATAACTTTGTACAAAAAAGATTAGTAGAAGAGTTCTGCAGTAACTGCGGAAATAAATTAAATGGTAAATACTGCGCATTTTGTGGTAAGGAAAGAGGTTAAATAATGGGATATACATCATATGATTTTTTCTACGGAGATGGATTTACTAACTTACTTATTATTGTAGGATTTCTTATTATTATAATTGCAGAAATAGGAGTAAGAGGTACTTATAAAAAGTATAAAGGAGTAAGAACATCAAATGGAATGGACGGACTTGATACAGCAAAAAAAATACTAGATGCTAATGGTCTAGATATTTATGTTGTTAAGACTCCAGGAGAACTTACTGATCACTATGATTCAAGAGGAAAAGTAATAAGACTTTCTGATGATATATATGGAAAAGCTACTATTGCATCAGTTGCTGTTGCAGCACATGAATGTGGGCATGCTCTTCAAGATAAAGATGATTATATATTTTTAAAAATTAGAACACTTCTAGTTCCAGTAGTAAATTTAGTAAACCACTTTGGATACTTTTTACTTCTATTTTGTTTAATAGGTGGATACTTTACTTATATAACAGTTGCAATTGGAATAGTATTTGCAACACTAGTTTTCCACATTATAACTTTACCAGTTGAGTTTAATGCATCAAGAAGAGGACTAGAACAAATAGAAAAATTAGGTATCTTAAGTTCTAGAGAAATGAGTGGCGCTAAAGCGATGCTAAGAGCTGCAGCATTTACTTACGTAGCAGGAGCATTATCATCACTACTTCAACTTGTTAGATTATTTGCTATATTTAATAGAGATAGAGATTAGGAGGAATATATGAAAAGAAATGGTTTTACTTTAATAGAATTAATTGGGGTTTTAACACTACTAGCACTTATTGCACTTATTGCACTTCCTAATGTAGATTCTGTAATTAAAAAGAGTAAGAAAAACTCTTTAAATGCAGTTAAAAAGACGCTAGAAACTTCTACTAGAAGTTGGATTACAGATAATAAAGATTTATTTATTAATAGTGGTGATGTAATAACAATTACTTTAAGAGATTTAAAAGAAGCAGGACTTGTTGATTTTGATATAAAAAATCCAGTATCTCAAGCTTGTTTATCAAATGAAAATCAAATTTCTATTAAATGGGTAAAAGATTTAAATAATAATAAATATGAAATAACAGTAAATGAAGATTTAATGGATGATACAATAGATTCTGATGGAGATGGAATATTAGATGACTGTAATGCCGTTAAGAAATCTCCTAAAATATATTTAGTAGGTACTAATCCAGTAAATATTCCTTTTGGAGGTAATATTAATTTACTTTCTGAAAATATTAGTGGTACTGATACTGATGGTATGGATGTTATAGCAAAGAATATGGATAATGAAGATATAACAAGAAATGTTACAGTATCATACTCATTTACAACAGGTACTACTAAAGTACTTAAAAATGGTATTATGACTTATACAGTTACCGCTAATGGTGTTACTAAAAATCTTAATAGAACAGTTAATATTGTAGATGAAATAGCACCAGTACTTTCAGGAGTAAAAGACGATGTAGTACTTGATTTATCAGTAGAAAGTTATACTCATTTAACAGGTGTTACTGCAAGTGATAACTATGACGGCGATATAACTAATAAAATAGTTGTTAAATCTAATTTAAAACTAGGTGAAGTAGGATCATACTATGCAACATATACAGTAAAAGATACAAGTGGTAATGTTGCAACTAAAACAACTAATATAACTATTAAAAACTAAAAAAGCAGAAATGCTTTTTTTCTTTATACTTTACACTTTTATTTGAAAGAAGAATAAAGATTTTGTATACTATATGTATATAGTAGGAGGATACATATGGAAGATGTAAGACAGTTTAAAGATGAAATAATAGAATATGTAAAATACTTATATTCTCTAATGCTTCAGGAACATGAACATGAATTACCTCCTGAAAAAATAGATCAAATAAAAAACTTTGATTATGAAAATGATATTGTAATAGATGATGGAGGAAAGTATTCTAAAGGACCTGCTAGATGGGAAAAAGTAACTAGAAAACTACACTTATCTCCAAAACTATTTTATGAAAATACTTTTAAAGATGCACTTGATAATGATATAAACTATATACCACTTGAAGATATAATGAATAAGATAAAAAATAGTGCTAATGAATCATTTACCGGAGAAGAACTTGCTAACTTAGTAAGACAAACCGATTTATCACATTTTGATATAGTAAAAAGTGTAGTAATACATGAGTTATATCATTCATTAATATCTTTAAAAAGTAGTGAAGAAACATTTACACTTAATTATGAAGGAAGATCATATGAATGTAGAGGAGTAAAAGGAGAATTCTTAGATGAAGGATTAGTAGAATACTATGCAAGAAGATTTGCTAATAAATATAATCTATTTATGTTTCCAAGTATTCCATATCAATTAAATGTCGAATTTGCTAAAAAAGTAGTAGAAAAACTAGGTAATAACGCTAATAAAATATTCTTTAATGGAGATTATAGAACAGTAATAAACTATATACATGAGCCAGATTATATAGATAGATATAATAATTTAGAAAACAACTGGCTTAAAGAACGTATAACAGAAAGAATAAAAATAGCTAAAGAAAAAGATGATTCATA
>JAEEMF010000056.1 GCA_016283075.1 Bacilli bacterium
GTGATATCCACTTTTATCATAAAATTTAATAGCATTTTTATTATAAGCAAATACATCTACTAAAACATATTTACAACCTACACTTTTAAAATACTCTTCCATTTTAGATATTAAAGCTTTACCAATACCTTTACTTCTAGTTTTAGAAGTAACTATAAGTTCAGTTATTTCTCCTTCTTTTGGACATTTATAATCTAAATAATCATGGTCATCATATTGTCTTATTGTTCCCATGATTAAGCCAATAGCTTTATCATCTTCTATAGCTAAATAGCATTTACCATTATAATTTGATACATTATTTAAATCGTATTCAGTCATTTTAATTCGATAATCATTATGAATTTGTTCTAATTCATCTTGATCAATTGAAACAATATATTCTCCTAGTTCTACAAGTAAATCTCTAACATCTTCTAAATATTTATCTTCATATTCTATTATTTCCATAGTATCTCCTATAAACATATTAATGTTATTATATCACAAATTATTAATATTCCACTTTTTAGGATAAATATACTCTATTTTACTAGTCTTAGGACTATAATGTTTTTTTATTTTAGTTCTATTAGATTTCAAATCAGGTTTTGCTTCTCTTAAGTATTTATCAAGTTCACAAAAAAGATTCTGGCAGTCTATTAACTGAAGAGGTCTATCTCCTATTCTTTTAAAAATTAAACCTAATCTTTTAAATTCTTCGTCCTGATGTTCATACATATATCTAATTACATCTTCATTAGACGTATTTCCTAAACTTTTAAAACACTTCTTTATACCTCTAAGAGAACCAGGCCCTGCTACTGTAAACTCATCTTCTTTAAAATTAGTAGCATCACTATAATTAATATCAGTAATTAATTGATAAGCCATAAAGTTACCTATTAAAGGATAACTCTTTATTAAATCAAAAGCCTGTTTCATACTTTTAGAGTTTATTATTTTATCTTGAACTTTATCTATAATAAACATTTTATTTAAAAGTGCTAAATGATTATCGTGTTTTCTATCATAACCAAAAGCTTTATTAGCGCAGCTAATATAAGCATCGTTATATAAAGTAATTCCTTCATCAAAAGCATCACTAAGTACTTTAGAGTACTTATTCATATCAAAATTACTTAAAGTAATATCCCCAAAATTATTTAAAAGTAGTTCCCAGGTAGATTCCTTATTAAATATTTTAAATAATACTATTCTAAATATCATATCTTCTTTTGAATAACTATTACCACTATATATAACATTTTTAAGTAAATACTGACTTACTCTATCACTAGCTCTATAACTATTACAAAACTTATATTCTCTTAAAATAATATCATCAGTCCAAGGAGGCTTCTCTCCATTTAATTTCTTCCAAAAGATATTTTGTCTTTCACATGCAAAATACCAATATAAATCATATATTTCATCTCTTTTTATCATATGTATACCTCACATTTTTAATTTATTTTAATAAAAATAAGACTTGATATCAAGTCTTATTTATCTAAATTCTATATGATAATACTGAGTATTAGAAGATGCATATCCAGTATAATCAGAGTATCCTCCAGCAAGTGTAAGTTTATGAACACCTATATACTTAGCAATATCTATTTCGTATTTTATCCAGTTAGTATCTAGAACAGAATAATTTACATATAATAATTCATCATCATCTACACCCATCATTACATTACCATGGTTAGCACCTTTTCTTGCATAGAATGTTAACACATTAAAATTACTTAAATCAATATCTTTATACCATTTGCGATAATGTGCTAAATATACAGATCTTGG
Organism: Bacilli bacterium; assembly: GCA_016283075.1. GTDB lineage: Bacteria > Bacillota_I > Bacilli_A > RF39 > UBA660 > RGIG4266. The sequence goes on from JAEEMF010000056.1 coordinate 1,789, forward strand.
TTGATTTTGATAATTATATAAATCAGATGTTCCTGTAATAGATAAACCTGGAGTGCCATCTGGATTACCACTTGTTACTACTACTGAACCTTGGGTACTTCCAGAATTTAAGAAATCTGTAGTAAAGATAAAACTTGGATTAGTTTTAACAAGTATATCCCTTCTTTTTAAATTCATATCTTTATCTACACCTATTACTGAAGCAACATAACTCATATTAGGTTCTACATTAGGTATTTTACATACACCATCTCCGGATTCATACTGAAAATTCCCATTTAATCCGCAGTATATATATATAAAGTTTTCATCACTATTATCTAAAACAAAAGATATCATAGATGCTGATGGTTTTGGTGTAACTTTTAAATCATATGTAGACATATAACACTTATCAGTAATCTTATATCTTAAATCATCAATAGCTTCTTTAACATCAGGAGCACTCCATCCTGGATGAGTAGAAGAAAATCCTACATTTTCAGCAAAAACAGAGTACGCAAAAGTTGTACCTATACTTAAAACAAGTATGGTAAAGGTGAATATAAAAATATTATTTTTAAATATTCTCTTCACTACTTTCACACTACTCTCTATCATATTTTATTATATCAAATAAAAAGACTAGATATCTAGTCTTTTATCTTAATTCAATATGATAGTACTGAGTATTAGATGAAGAAGAACCTGAATAATCAGAATATCCTCCAGCTATAGTAAGTGTATGAATACCAGTATAATTAGTTAAATCAACCGTATACAAAGCCCAGTTTGTATCAAGAGAACCATAGGCTTTTTGTACTACTTCAGTATCATCAATATCAACCATAATATTTCCGTGATTTGCTCCTTTTCTCGCATAGAAAGTAAGTTCATTATAATTACTTAAATCTATATCTTTATACCATTTACGGTAGTGTGCTATAAAGGTTGCTCTAGGAGCACCAAAATCACGTAAATCAGATGTACCTGTAATAGATAAACCTGCTGTTCCATCTGGAGTACTTGTATAAACAGTTACATTACCCTGCTTATTACCACTATTTAGATAAGTTGTATCCATAAGTAAATTAGATGGAGATGTTACAGGTACTTCTAATTTCTTAACCTTAATATTTCTATCAATACCACCTATTGTAATAGTATAGTTTGTATTTGGTTCTATACCAGTTATCTTACAAGTACCATCTGTAGTAGTAATATTGTAGTTCCCGTCTACTCCGCAAAAGAATCTAATAAAATTACTATTTGTATCATTTATATATATATCATAAAAGAAGATGATGATAGTTTATATGTAATATCAAATTCATATGGTGATTCAAAGCAGTAATCATCTAATCTTGTTTTTAAATCATCAATAGCTACTTTTGTATTACTACTATTCCATTCACTATCTTTTGGGGTAAATCCTACATCTTGTGCTAAATAAGAGTATGCTAAAGCGGTACCAAATCCTAAAAGGATTACGATACATAAAATTAATATAAAAGTTTTCCCTTTTAATACTCTTTTCATTAATTTCACCGCACATTACCCTATATATAATTATATAACAAAATAAGATAATTATAAATAAAAACACCCTAAGGTGTTATCTATTAATATACTTTAAATAAGCATTTATTAAGTCTTCATCCATTAAATTAGAAGGAACATCGCCCGTTTTAAAAAACTTTAATCTCTTAGTTTCAGAATCCCCTTTTAACATATCAGGAGTAATACCGCTAACATTAGCTAAATATAAAGAAGTATTATTATAAACTATATCTCCATTAGGATAACTATTCTTTCTAGATGCTCCTGATAAAGTATCTATTAGAATTAGTTCATCTGGATTAAGTTCTAAACCTGTTTCTTCTTTAGCTTCTCTTACTGCAGTAACTCTTAAGTCTTCTCCTAAATCCTGACATCCTCCTGGAAGTCCCCATTTATTTCTATCAGTTCTTTCTTGAAGAAGTATTTCTCCTTTTTCATTACAAATAATAATAGCAGATCCAGTTTGAATAAATGGTATATGATTTATTCTTTCATCAAGTGACATTCTAAATAAAACTGGATATCCTCCGTAATTTCTACTTAAATTAAGAAGTTCTTCTTCATCTAAACTTTCTACTAATTTAACAAACTCTTCATGATTATATTCTCTCATTTTCTTATATTCCATAATAATTCTCCTAACAAAATAATTATAACAAAAAAATAGACTCAAGGTCTATTTTTTTAATACTTTATAACTAGATATAACGTCTTTACTGCCAACTAAAACATTACACCAGTACTTAGATTTAGAAAAGTCATTTATAATAATACGTTTCTTTTTAGAAGAAGCATGTATAAATCTATTATCTCCCAAATAAATACCACAGTGTCCTGGATATTTATTATTTGGAAGAGGTTCGCTATCCTTTAAAGACTGTCTATGAAATAGAATAATATCTCCTTTTTTTAACGAAGAAATATCTTTTATTTTATTCTCATTATAAATAGTTACTACTCCAATTTTACTAGTCATTATTTTTGTGGTAGTAGATTTACCATATCCTTCCTCAAAAATATTAATACCTAAAACAGTATTATATACATACCATACAAAACCAGCACAATCAAATGTATCAGGCCCCATATCACCATGAACATACTCTTTATGCCATAAATGTTTAGCTAAGCTAACTATCTTTTCTCTAAGTTCTTCTTCAATTATATCTGCTTTAATCACTCCTTAGATATATTATACTACATGCTTCCTTTAAAATAATATAATTTTTTAACAAGTGGATTATAATCTACTCCTGATAAATCTTTACCTTTAGATTCAGCAATATACTTAGTTAAATACATACATCTTTGTAAGTTATAAAATTCATCTGATATACCATTACTTTCAAAAACTATTACTTCATGATAGTGATTTTTAAGTTCTTCTAAATATATTTTATCTAAGTCTGTACCACTAGAAAAAAGTATAGCATTATTATTCATATTAGTACAAAGTGTAGATCTACCATGACAATATGAATACTTATCATGAATAATAGGTACTGCTATACCAGATTCTATCATAGTTGACTCTAAAAACTTAGCACATACACTACTATCTATTCCTGAAAATATTTCATAAGCATCACAGTTCGTATCAAAATCAAAACTATAACTATCTAAATTATCTATTATTTTCCAGTAATCATTACCATATTTCTTATAGTAGTTAAATAGTACTGCACAAGGTGCAAGAGTAGCGGCAAGTGATATAAAACTCTTTTCTTTATCACTATTACTATATGTTAAATTAGTTACTCCCTCTACTTCAGTAGGTTTACTAGAAAGTAAGTAGTGCTTTAACTCATTTTGATAAGCAAGTGCTACTCCGTAGTTTTTTCCAGTATAACTACAAACTAAAATATTACTATATAAATTCTTATTTATATAGTTTAAATCTCTAGGTTCAGTATTTCTAGTAATAATATTATTTCTTTCAGATAATACTTTAGAAGCAAACTCGGATACTACACTAGATCCTCCTACTCCTGTAACAAGTGTTGGTTTATCTACTTTAGATAATTCATAGTTAATTCTTTCTAAATCAGAATTATATAAAGCATCATAAACTCTCTCTTCTAACTTTTCAAAGTTTTCTTTCATATTCTTTTCCATAAAAATATCCTCCTATAATTTAAATATAAATTATAAGGAGGAAATATTTCGTCTACTCAAATTTTTCATCTAAAAGTTCAAAATTAATTATTCTTTTTAATTCAAAGTGTCTCATATCTTGTCTTTTTTCACAAAATGCTGCACAGTACCACCCATCTTGAAATAAGAACATTTCTATAGGATCTATTACTCTTTCATTTTCACCTTTACCATATGAATAATAAAGTATTTTTACTTTTCTTCTTTCTTTAATAGCTCTTGTAAGAACATTATATCTTTTACCTATTTCTTCTGTAAGATTAAGTTGCTTATCTTCTTTTTTACTTCCAATAAATACACCTTTTATTTTGTCTTGAAGAAGAATTAATTTTTCTTTAGCATCTTTATCCTCTTCATTTTTTATATATTTATCAAGAAGACTCGCATCTTTAAGTTTAAATTTTCTTACGGGCATACGAATAGACTGATTTAAAACATATCCGCCATATGGACCCATAATAGTATCTATATAAATACCTGCTTTTTCAAGGTCTTCTTTATATACTCTTATCATTCTTTCAGATACTTCAAGAATACTTGCTAGTTCACTTATACTATATTTTTTACCAGTCTCAAGAAGCTGAAGCATTGTAAGTGTATTAGATAGTTTAGACATAATATCACCTAAAAGTATTATATCAAAAAAGACTAGTTTTACTAGTCTTCTTTATTATGTTTATTCATATATTCTTCTATTAGAGGCATTCTTGCTATATCTTTTTCTCTAGTACTATGACTTATAAAGTCATAATACTCTCTGATATTTTGTAAGTAGTAGTCTCCTACTTTTTCTGGTTGATACTTTAACAAGTTTTTATCTCCATCACATACTGCTTCTATTTTACCAAATACCTTAAACCATTTTTCATCTTTATATTCAATATTATAGTTTTCTTTTATTTGTTCTAAACCCTTATCAGTTACTGCTATATCAATATCTGCAGCATCAGGATATATTCCTCTAAGAAGTAGTGCTGTAGATCCTACTACCCAAAATTCTTCTCTACCAACTTTTAAAGTACTAAGTATTTCTAATACTTCATCTAGTTTCATTCTATCCATAAGCGCTCCTATTTAACAAGTTCTTTAGTATCTTCACTAAAAGCAAATTCTAGATAATCCATTAATTCTTTTTTAACATCATCTATAGTAGAACTTTCAAGTGTTTTAGTATATTCTACTACGTCTTTTTCCATATCAGAAGCCGAATAATCAAGTCCCATCTTCTTCATAACAGGAAGTACTTTATCCTCTAAATAAGGATAATACTTAAGCATAGTATCGTATGCATTTAAAGGTTTATCTGGTTTAGTATATCTTGCTGATTCCCAGTCTAAAACCATTTCTATATAATCAAGTTCTGTTTTATCAAGTTCATTATCATGATGAGATGATCTATTTCTATGATATTCAGTAATATCTTTATTTTCATAGAATAAAAGTAAATACATCTTATCCATATCATGACTCTTTAACTGTTTATTTAATTCTTCATTATCAAAATACTTTTTAGCTAAAAACATAACTATTTTTCTATGTTTATACGTATAAAGTAATTTATCTTTGTTTAACATAAGGTTCTCCTTTTTTTATAAAATGTTTTTCTACTTCATCCTTAATACTATTCCAAGTCTTCTTTTGTCTATCATAAGTAAGCTTATCATAAACTTCTTCAAATGGAATCCATAAAGTAGGATGAGTATCAAGTGAAGCGTTATCACTTGGACCTATATCTTTACTTAAATAAAAATATGAAACTACTGCCAAATCAACGGGAGTAGAATAAAGTTCTATTGCGATAGGCTCCTCTTTTAATATTTCAACTTTTCTCTTAGTTTCCTCAGCGGTCTCCCTAACCGCACACTCTAAGAAAGTTTCTCCTTCTTCAAGGTGCCCTTTAGGAAAAGAATAATCACTAAGTTTAGCTCTATATACAAGTGCAACTGTTCTATCTGATTCATTTATTAAAATGCACCCGGCCTTCTTAGTAATTGCCATATAATCTCCTCCTTTAAACATTATAATATCAAAAAAGACTATATTAAACTAGTCTTTTTTGATTTAAATAATCTATTACTTCATTAAGTGAAGTAATAGATACTACATCTTCAGTAGTTTCACCATAATATAAAGCATTCCATCCATTTTCTATAGGAGAGTAATAATCTGCTTTTAAAGTATCTCCTATATGAATAAATTCTTCTGGATTATAGTTCATTTTCTTTTCTACTATTTTATAACTTTCACTTTCATTTTTAGTATATCCTAGATCATAAGAATAAAATATATCATCTACGCTATTAACTAATTCATCAGGAAGTTTTGATGTAAATAGATTACTTGTATTAGAAAATAGTATTACTTTATATCCTAGTTCTCTTAGTTTTTTAATAAGTTCTATTTTATCGGGAGTTACTTCTCCTTCATTAGAAGTAAATTTATTTTTTAGAAATATTACAAGTTCACTAGTAGGTTTTATACCAAGTATACTTGTAAATTTATCTAGTTGCTCTTCAAAAGTACCCTTACTTTTTTGATATACATTTTTATAAGCCTTTCTTACTAAATTATAATCAATATTTAAAAGTTTAGATAACTCTCTTAAACTATAAATATCTTTAGTACTAGTACAAAGAGTACCTCCTATATCAAATGATACTACTTTAATCATTATTATCACCTTCAAAATTATATATAGCATACTCACAGTTCTTTAAAAATTTATTAGATAAAGAACCATCATATAAACTATTATTAAAGTAAGTATTAATAAGAGCGGATACTCCTCCATGTGTTACTAAAAGAATATCTTTATTTTTATACTTATCTTTAACTTCATCTAAAAAGCTATATACTCTATTTTTAAAATCTAACACTTTCTCAACACTATATTTATTAGTATTCTCTTTTATATCCCATAAAATATCATTATCAGATGAATAAGGTTTTCCTTCTAAAAGGCCTAAACCTCTTTCTTCTATTCTACTATCATATATGATGTTAGTATTTCTCTTCTCATTAATTATACTAGCAGTCTTTTTAGCTCTTTCTAAAGGAGAACATATTATTAAATCAAAAGAAATATCCTCTAACTTACTAGAAGTAATATAAGCTTCTTTAATACCATCATCATTTAAAGGAATATCTTTTTTACCCATACTAATCTTTTTATTATTCCAATCAGTATGACCATGTCTTACTACATACAACATATAATCACTCTAATCTTTATTTAGTATATATTTTGCTAATTCATCATAAGCACTTGTATTCCATAGTTTAAATCTTTCGCTGTCAGGAAAATTTGCCATTGTTTTATCATGACCTTCTGGGATAAAAATAGGATCTATTCTTAAACCATATTTACCACTTTTTCTTTTAGCAATAGTTCCTGTTGTAATACAAGTAAATACGACTGGTTCTTTACCGTATTCACAATAAGCAAAAGCTTCTTTATAGTAAGCTTTTCTATTTGTTTTACCCTTCATTAATTTAAGTATCCCATCTGTACCTATTTGATTCATTACATCATGTGTATAAGGGCCAGGGAATCCTCCTAATGCTTCAATAAAAAATCCTGTATCATTTTTTAAAACAGTGCATTTTAATTTATCACTAGCCTCTTTTGCAGAAAACATAGCAATTTCTTCAATAGAATCCGATTGTATTTCAGTAGTATCCATTTTCTCATTATCAACTTCAATTCCATATGGATTTAGAAATTGTCTTGCACTTATAAGTTTTTTCATATTTCCAGTAACTAATATAATCTTTTTCATAATATCACCTTATGCTTTCTTTATAGTCACTACAATTTGTACTCTACTAATATTATCTTTAATTAATTGATGCACCTTACCAATATAATACCAAAATTTATTTAGTAATATAGACGTAATATAAGTAATAATAATTAATACTATTAAAGATACAAATCCATATTTAAAGAATTTAATTATTTTTGCTACCGGATAAAAGTAGTAACAGTAAAAAGAATGTATTAACCACATATTAGTACTATGATTGCCAATATTATTAAATACTTTTTCTATAAATGGAATCTTTTTAAATATATCAAGCGATACAACTATAATTAAAGGTACATACAAGATATCTAGTTCACTACTAGTTAAAAAGAATCTAAAAAATACCATTAATATAAGTATAACAATATCTTTAAATATATTTAATTTAATTACACCCACAATCATATTTTTAAATTTAACAATTAAATCATCTTTTGCAAATGCCATTCCTAAATAGAAACATACAGCGAAAGGATCTTGTAGTAAAAATGTTCTATATATAAAACTATTCTTAAGGTTTCCCAAGACATTTATATTTCCTATAGAAGGGAATACACTTGTAAACATATAATATAAAATAATTACAAATATGATATTTGCAAGCGATGAGTGCTTATCTATTATTTTCTTAATAAATGGAAATGTTATTAATACAGTAACGAAACTAAATAAGAACCACCACTCTGGATTAAGCGTATGAGAAAAGCCAAAAAAGTTTTCAAATATGTTTTTCCATTCCCAGTTATTAAATACATTATAGATAACTGGATCATCACAGTAAGGAGCATGATTGCTAAAGAATAATATTCCTATTGGAATAAATATAACAAACACTTTCCAATAAGATAAATATAACTTTTTAATATTTTTTAATATATTAAAATCTTTCTTCTTAGACTGAAGATATACTCCGTATCCACTCAAAAAGAAAAATATAGGAACACATATTTTCCCAAACATACCAATTAAATATAGCGTAGTATGTCCGAATATAGATGTATAAGATTTAAATCCCCCACCTACTATTCTATCTGGAAATAAAAATAAATGATGCATAAACATAATTATTATAGCAAGTCCCTTAATTGTTTTAGTATCATATGAACTAAAAGTATCTTTCTTTGTCATACCTTACCACCCTATTTTAAATATAACAAAAAAAGACTATTATTATCAAGTCTTTCCTTATTCAAATGATAAAACTTCTTCTTTAGAAGTATCAATACCATATATTTCTTTATATATACTTTGAGTATTTAAAGCAGTAACCATATCTTTTGATATACCAAGTAAATCAAGTGTTTTATATACATCATCTTCAGATTTTCCTTCTACTTCTAAATATGAAGGTATTTTAGGCCATGTATCTATATCTACTTCTACTCCATTTAAATCATATTTAATTCTTTTATTTTCTTGAATTGCTCTAGGTTTATATCCTAGTTCATTTAAAATACTATTTGTCTTATCAAAATCATCTACTACTATTTCTAGTTCTTTTGTTCCATCAATAGTATTCTTATTTACTTCTTTAATAGTTAAAGTAGTAGTATTACCATTTGTTCTTAATCTAATCCATTTATCAGGATTCACTGGATTAAAATCATATACATATCTTCTTTGAAATACATCTTCCACTAATGTAGCATTTAACTCTTTTAGTTTCTTTTTAATTTCTTCTACATTAATATCAAGTACTCTTACTTCATATTCTATATGGTTCATACATACCTCCTATATAGTTTTTTTATCAGTATTATCTTTTTCAATTAAATAGGTTTTAGCACAAAAACATGTGAAATATTCACCTTTATTAATAGGTTCCCCACCATATTTAATAATTGATTTAATAGATGGAATATTATCATTATATGCAGATACCCAAAAGTCATCTATATTATGTCTTTTTAGTATGTCTCCTAAGAGTCTCATTGCTTTACAAGCATAACCATTTCCTCTATATTCTTCTTCAATACCATATCCTACGTCACCACAAAAATCGTCAGTATGATATCCCCTATAAGTAATATAACCAACTCTAGTTTTAGAACCACATAATAAAATGTCATAATAACTATCAATATCATTTGAAAATGGATCATGATACATTCTAAGTTCTATTTCTCCATCAGAGCTTACAGGAGGACAAATAAGATTATATTTTTCAATTAATAAATTAAGTCTCTTATATATTTTATTTCTTATTTTTTTTATGTAATTAATTTCATTTCCTAATGAATCATATTCTTCTTTAGTTTCAGCAGTTTCTCTTTTGTTATTTAAAGAATGCAAGTTTGTAATAAAAGAATTTAATTTATCTACAAGCGCATCATGTTCATTTTTTAATCTTTCAAGTTCTTCGTTTAATGGTTCCATTTAATTCACCTAAAACAATTATAACATAAAAAAGAATTAGAAAAAAATCTAATTCTATTTAATCATTATTATATGTAAGTACTTCACAGTTCCCAATTTTATAACTCATATAATTTCCATCAGCCGGTTCACCTTCAAAAAAACATCTTGCATAAATACCTATTCCAGCATGAGTTACAACTAGTACATTTTTACCTTTATAATTATCTTTTATTTCTTTAAAGAAATCAAATATTCTTTTTCTAAAATCAGTTATATTTTCAATATTATATCTAGTTTCATTAGGATCATTAAAATCAGGAAATACATCTATTTCTGATTTTAATTTACCTTCTAAAGCGCCATTACTTCTTTCTATAATTCTTTCATCAGTAATAATATCATTATCACATATTATTTTAGCTGTAGTAATTGCTCTAGAAAGAGGACTAGAAAATACATAATCAAATTTAATATCTTTTAGTTTCTCATGTATTTCTTTTGCTTGAGATAGTCCTACTTCATTTAAAGGAGTATCTATTCTTCCGCCATAACGCCCTTCAACGTTATAATCTGTTTGACCGTGTCTTACTATATAAATCATATATACCTCCCTTTTATATAGATAATCTATTTCCATTTACTAGTATTTTTAAATCTCTTTTCTTAACATTAGGAAGATTATTACTTGGAATATCTTCCTTTTTTATATTTTTAAATAAATAATATTTTTCTTTAAACTCTTTATCAGTAATCTTACTAAAAATATAGTGCATCTTATTCTCATCTATTATATATAAGTCATCATAAGTAATTATATTATTATCTATTAAATAACGGGTTAAGTATGCTAAAAGTTCCATCATATAATTATCTTCATTAGAGTGACATATTTTATCAATAGATTCTCCGACTTCTAAAACTTTCTTAGCTACTACTATATCATCAAAACCAAGTTCTACTTCATTATCTTCATTAATAAATATAGCTATATGTTTAGTAATATTAAAAGTATCTTCCTTACTAACATTCTTAGTCCAAAACATACCTGTTAATATTACTCCATCTAATCTATCAGCACATAGTTTAGGTCTATCGTTATCTACAATAGGATGTTTTTTAAAGTTTATTACTTCATTAATATTTATACCATCTTCCAAAAGGTAATTTATAAGTTTTTTATCACTCATAATTATTTTTTCAGTATACTCTTCTGTACTTTCCTGATTAGCATAATCTTTATTCATGTAATCAATTACATGTGCAAATACAGGAGTTGCTATATCATGAATTAATCCTGCTAAAGTACTTGTTTTATCTTTAGTATATTTCCATGTAATTAGTGCTACATCAAGAGAATGATCAAATCTAGAAATATACTCTCCAAAGTCATATATATCTTTAGAAGCATAATCCATTCCGCAAAAGTATCCTACACTTTTTAACCTAACTATAGAAGGACACTCTAAATATTTATTTAAAAAAGATGGATAATCTTCTAATAGTAATTCTTTATAATATTTATACATAAAACCACCCTTACAATTATTCTATCATAAAAAAGATAGTAATTATTACTATCTTTTATTAATTAATGATGATGGTGATGATGATGTTCAGTAGTTTTAAAATCAACATGACAATCTTTATCATCACATACATCGTCTTCAGTTTCTAAAATAGCATGACATATATTATGTTCTTCTAGTTCTTCTCTTATTTTAGATTTTAATTCTTTTATATCTTTTACTTTAGTTACTATATGCATAGTTGCGTAGTTATTATATCCATCAATACTCCAAACATGAATATGATGTATATCATCTACTCCTTTTATTTCAAGTAAGTGCTCTTTTAATTCATCTAAGTTCATACCTTTTGGTACTTTAGCAAGAAATAAATCTACTACTTCTTTTAAATTCTTAAATGAATTAATAAATATAAATAATGCTACTCCTATACTCATAAGTGAGTCTAATACTTTTATATCAGTAAAGTTCATAATAATAGCACCCAATAGTACTACTATCCATCCAAGTACATCTTCTAGCATATGTAGATTTACTGATTTTTGATTAATAGAATCCCCTTCTCTAGTAACATATGCAGCTATAAAATTAAGAACTACTCCAATTATAGCAATTACTATCATACCACTATAATTTACTTCTACTGGATTAAATAATCTTTTAATAGATCCTACTATTACTAAGATAGAACTTGCTAGAAGTACTGTAGTAGTAATTACTCCTCCTAGAACTGAATATCTAATGTATCCATAAGTATATTTACTATCAGCACCTTTTTTACTTTTCTTTTCCATAAAATAAGATACACCTATTGATAAAGCATCTCCTAAATCATGGAGGGAATCTGAAAGTATTGCTACTGAATTAGTAAATAAACCACCAACTAATTCAAATATAGAAAATGATATATTAAGAATAAAAGCTATAAAAATATTTTTTTCTGTTTTCATATAATCACCTCTAATTATATTTTAGCACAAAAAAGACTAGAATAATCTAGTCTTTTATAACCAAGAATTATGTTTTCTAATATACATTCTTTTAACAAGTTGTACTATTGCTGAATAAAGTGCTACAAGAAGTACTACATAAGTATAGTAATTAATTGGTAGTGTTACAAAGTTAAATCCACTTACTCCAGAAAGAAGTATTGGTATTAATATTGTACATCCTGCTGTAATTAATGTAAGAGTAATAAGTACTTTACTTGGATTAGATTTGAAGAATGTAAATTTATTAGTTCTTAAATAATATATGATAAGTGTTTCAGATATAATACATTCTACAAACCATGCTGTTTGGAAGTATGCTTGTTTATCTACAGTGTTATATCCAAAGATAAACCAGAATACTATAAAGGCAAATATGTCTGTAATAGAACTAATAATACCAAATATTCTCATAAACTTACTAAGATCTTTAGTATCCCAGTTTTTAGGAGTCATAATAAATTCTTCATCTACATTATCATAAGGAATACCTATTTGAGATATTTCAACTATAAAATCTTGAATTAACATTTGTATAGGCATTAAAGGAAGAAATGGTAAACATATACTAGAAAGCATTATACTAAATACATCTCCAAAATCTTGACTTAAAGCAAGTTTCATATATTTAACAATATTACCATATACTTTTCTACCTTCTATAACTCCGTTATAAATAACTTCTAAACTTTGTTCTAGAAGAATAATATCACTTGATTCTTTTGCAACATCTGCTGCCATATCAACACTTATTGCAACATCTGCTGAATGTAGTGATGGAGCATCATTTACTCCGTCACCCATATATCCAACACAGTGACCATTCTTTCTAAGAAGAGATACTACTCTTTCTTTTTGAAGAGGATTCATTCTAGCAAAGACATTTACTTCTTCTACCACTTTAGAAAGTTCTGAATCACTCATCTTTTCAATATCAATACCCATAAGAATCTTACTATTAATACCTACAGCATTACATATTGCTTCAGTAGCATACTTATTATCACCTGTAAGTATCTTAGTAGTAACTCCTAAGTTTTTAAGTTCTTGAATAGTCTTATTAGCATCAGTCTTAGGTTGATCTAAGAAAGCAATTAGCCCTATTAAAGTAAGATTATCCTCATTTTCTACACCAAACTTGTCGGAACCTTCATACTCATGTTTTATAGCAAGAGCTAGTACTTGCATACCTTGTTTAGCAAGTTCTACTGCTTTAGCTTTAGCATCTGCTGAAATCTCACTATTTATAGGAACTTCTTTATTATTTATTAAAGCCATATCACATACTTTTAAAACTTCTTCAAGTGCCCCTTTAGCTATAACCGAATATTCTTTTTTATTTTGTACTACTATAGAAGATCTTTTTCTAATATAATCAAAAGGAATCTCATCTACTTTATTATATTCAGAAATATCTACATTGTGTTCTTTCCCATAAGTATTAATAGCTTTATCAACTATGTTTTTAAATCCAGTACTAAGTTTACTATTAACATAAGCACACTTTAGTACATATTCATCATCTTCACCTTTTAAGTTAATATACTTTTGAAGAACAATACTATTTTTAGTAAGTGTTCCTGTCTTATCTGTACAAAGTACATCCATAGAACCAAGATTTTGAATAGATTTAATATTCTTTACAAGAGTTTTCTTTTGAGATAAAAGTTTACTACCTCTTGTTAAATTAACGTTTACTATCATAGGAAGCATACTAGGAGTAATACCTACTGCTACTGATAAAGAAAATAGTAGTGCCTGTGGAATATTACCTCTTATTATTCCATAGATAACAAATACTAATATACATATTACAACCATATATTTGATAAGCATTGAACTAATATGATTAATACCTTTTTCAAATGCAGTTTCGTCTTTAACAGATGAAATCTTTTTATTCATTTTACCCATAAAGGTATCTAGACCAGTTTTAACAACTACTCCAAGACCATTACCACTAATAACATTAGTACCCATTAAACATATATTTTTTATAGATGTTTCTTCATCATTTATACGTGCTTTTTTATCAGCTATTTTTTCTACCGCAACTGATTCACCAGTA
>JAEEMF010000057.1 GCA_016283075.1 Bacilli bacterium
CATATTGCAAGTATTTTAACTCATATTTTTTCTGATTATCTAATTCCTGATAACTAGAGAAAATGCTTGAAAAAACATTTAATCACTTATGATAAAAGAATTGAGATAGATGCTACTGAATATAGTGAAAAAGATGGTGATTATGATTGCCCATAAACAAGCTGTAATGAAAAACCAAAAAAGAGATTACTTGTATTTGATGGAAAATCTAACGAGTTTTCTAAATATAAAATAAGATTATAGGAGGTACCTATGCAAAAATCAAATATAGAAATAATAATGACAATTAAAAATGAATATGAAATGTTAAAAAAAGCATGTGATGAATTACTAAGTCATATTCATGTTAGATTTTTTGGTAACTTTAAAGGTAAATCACTTGCTCTTAGTAAAAAATATTATGCTAGAGTAATATTTGGTGTTAGAGATGTAATTAACAATAAAGATGCATATAAAGATAGATTACCTTTTAAAGTTGAAATATTTAATAATAAACATAAAGATGACAGCGAATGTGTATTATCTTTTAAAAAATCTTGTGAAGATACTATAGTTCCATATTATGATATTAATGTTGAGAAGAGTGTAAATATACCAAAAAAATTATTATTTGAAAGTGCTGTTGAATCTAAGTATATAGATGAAATAGACAAACATAATTTTATTAAATTATTAGAAATTTATGCTGAAGAAGAATATCCTGGTGAATATGAAGGCGAGAAAGACGAATATGAATTACATGGTATTTGTAATTTAACCAAAAATGATGGTGTACCTTTAGATGTAAAAAATGGTTTACAATTTATATTCTATTTAAATCATTCTATAGATGAAGATAGTGACTTGTTTTATTACCCTGGTTCTAAATTATGTTATTCAACTTCGTATGATCCCCATACTGAAGAGGAAAATGCTGATTTGTTGGATCTTTTAACTCATAAGTTTAAAAATGAATCTTTAGATAGCAAATGGAGAGAATTCTTTGAAAAAAGAGGAGTTACAATTATTAAAGGAGGTTATCCAATGATGGATAGCAGTCTTGATTTCTATCAATTTTATGTAAATGTTGATTATATTAATAGTGATAAAGAAAAGAAGAAGGAAAAACTTTTAATTGATGTAAATCCATAGGTGATATTATGAATAAATATAAAAATATAGAAATAATTATTGCATTAAAAAAAGAATATGATGAATTAAGAGGAAATGTTTATAATTTACTTAATTCAGTAAACATTCATTATTTTGGTAGAAAACCAATTCCTATAGTTAAAGATGGTAATCATATTATTAGTGTTAATGTTTTATTAAAAGGTTATGTACTATGTAATAAGTCTGAAATTACTTTTATGTTAGAAAAGAAATTTGATACAGAAAAAAATGTAAGGTATGAAATTGTTAAGGATGGTAAAAATACAATTGCACCTGTATATAGACTTGCGAGTTATAGGGGGTATGATTATAACTATAAACCAAGACTAGATAAAGTTCTTGATAGCAAAGTAGCAGAACCAATCCTTGGTTCAGAGATACTTAAACTTCCAATGTTAAGTAATTCTAAAGATAGTACAAGAGCATATTTAACGAGTGGTACTTCTGTTTCTTTTAATGGAAGATATTATGAATTTAAATATAATAATAGAGGTTATTATTTAGATTTTCTTACTACTCCTATTACTATAGGAAGTATGAGAGGAGAAGACATGTTACTACTTAATGTAGATTCTGAAAGTTCTTTATATGGAAGATTAAAAGATACTTTATCAGAAGATGACTTACCTGATGAGTGGGCTAAGTTTTTAAGAAAGAAAGCAGTACATGTTAAAGATAAAGATATTTCTATTGAACTATCTCTTAGTCCTCTTGGATATCAAGAAATAGGACATGAAGTATTTGACTTTAATGTTAAAGCTGGTGGGGATAAAATAATTTTAAAAACTAAATAAAAGGTGGTGATTTTGTGAAAGCATATAAACTTATAGATATACTTAGAGTTATAAGAGATGAATGTACTAAATTTGATTATTACTCTAAAAAAATACTTGATAATGTAGAGATAACTAACTCTTTTGGAAAGAAAATACCATTATCATCTTCTAAGAAATACGAAGGATTTATATATTATAAGAAGAAAGTTAAAAAAGATGATGAACCATTCATCTCTTTAAAAATTAAAAGAAGAAAATCTCCTTTTAATAAAGTATATGAATATACTTTTGAAAAATCTTTTGATAAAGATTATATAGTTCCAACTTATTTACTTAAGAAGGAAGATGAGAAAGCACCTGATATAAGTGTAGACACCGAAGCTTTTCCAATTGATGAAATATTAAGTATGGATTTCTTTAGTCTAAAAGGATTTGTTTATTCACAACGCCACGAAAGAAGAGATTTTGCATTATATTTAGATAGAATTATTTATTCAGCTTGGATAGAAGGGATGTTTGAAGACTTTAACTGTGCCCTTGATTATGATGTTAGAAATAATAATATTCATTATAAATCAACATCTAATAGAAAATTTCCATTACAAGATGTTCTTTTAGAAGAAATAGAAGAAGACATTCTCCCAGATTGCTGGAAAGAATTCTTAGATAAACATAAAGATGATTTTATTGTAAAAAGTTCTTATGATTTTAAGATATTAGAAGATAAGAATTTTAATGGAGAGTATGCTTTAATAGATCAGTATGATGGTAATCATACTACTCCAACATTAATTAAACTTAGATAATTTCTTATAGAAAGGAGATATATTATGCAAGGTTTTACTGATTTAAAAAAAATATTACTTATATATAGAAATGAATTTAATAATATTAGAACTTATTATGACAACATATTAAAAAGTATAAAAATATATCCTCTTTCTAATAAAGAAGGTATATCCATATATTATGATGGAAACTATGATGCTAGATTATACTACTCTGAAAAGTATAAGAATTTAAAACTAGATATTATTAAAAAAGGTATTGTTCCTTCAAAATGGAGTTATGTACTTCATGATTATAGTACTAAAGATTCCATTGGTAATGGGCTTTCTTTTATGCAAGTAGAAGGATTTAAAATGCCTATATCATCTTTTGTATCTAAAGATGATTATGATGAAATAGTTAATTCTGATTTTTTTAGTAAACTAAATAAATTTCATTATATTGATGAAGGGCAAGATGAAGGATTCTATCCATATAAGAAAATACAGTTATCAACTTACGGGGAAACACTTAGGTCATATGCCTATGTAGATCCATCAAAAACAATTGTATCTTACGATGCAAATGAAGATGTTATAAAATCATATAAAAATGCTGATGGCCATAATTTATCTAGAGCTTTAGAAATGATATATTATAATTCAAAACTTCCTAAAGAACTTCTTGAAGTTCTTGAAAAGTATGAAGGATTTAAATTTAAAGAGGTTTTATTTCCATATTTAATTTCTTCTAATAAAGGTTTATCTACGTATACAGTAGATGATTATGATAATTCAATTATTTTACATAGTATAGGAGAAAAGAAACATTTCTATGGAAAGATATAGATATATTGATTTACTTCTTACTATGAGAAGTGAATTTATGAAAACTAAACCTGCTAGAGATCAAATACTTGATAATATAAAGATATACCCACATACTTTTTCTAAAGCTATATCACTATCTAAGTTTAATAAATATGGTGTAGGAGTAGCATTTAATATTACAGATAATGGATATAATCGTTTAGAACCTTATGTAAGTATTATTATTGCTGAAAAGGATTATGCTAAAAAAGTTCCTTGTGCAAGTAAAATTGAATATAAACTAAAAAAAGCATATGAATCTAAAGATACCATCATTCCTACTTATAATATAGAATGTATGACTAAATTAGATGGATATACTTCATTTATAATGGACCATGAGACTAATGGTGCTCCAGTTGATTATTTACTTGGACTAGATTTATTTAAATTAAAAATTTGTGACTGGCACACCTTTGATTTAGATACTTTATTACACTTAAGATATTGTTTTAGTTTTGAAGAGTTATTTTTTAATATAGAACATTCTAGTGGCTTTTTTGAATGGACTTTAAGATATGATTTGTTTAGTGATCAACTCATTTTTAAAAGGAGACCTAAGCTAACATCAAGTCCTAGAGAAGTTAAAGATTTTAAAGATGAAATACTTTGTGAAAGTGATGATATTCCTATTAATTATGGAAATTTAGAAAAGATAGTTATTTCTAAGAAATATAGAGAATACTTATCAAAACTTTTAACTACATCTATTAAAAGTGAAGTTATCTCTAAAGACTGGAAAGAGTATTTAGATAAACATTTAATAGTAGCAGAAGATACTACTTTTGATATTATACCTAAGATTAAAAAACAAACTTTTGCTTATAAAGTTGATACTAATGGAAATAAAGTATATTTTAATTATAACAAGTGCTATAATGGTAAAGGATAGGAGGCTACTATGAAAAAGGAAAAGAAATTTGTAGATGTAGAAGAATATAAAGCAGTATGTTATGGAGGATTAGGAGTACTTATCCTATGTTTTATTTATTTTTCTTATGAAATATTTAGTGGTAAAGGTACTAATCCTGCTCTATATTCTATAATTACTATTTTTAATTCAATATCATTTTTCTATAGAGGTATTAAATTAGAAAAAAATAAAACTTTAAATTATATAACTGGAGCTATTTGGGGAGCACTTACTATATTACTTGCACTTTCATATTTTGAAATACTATAAAACTAGAATTTAATTCTAGTTTTTTTAATTTCTACTAAAAGTAGAGTTCAATTTGGTTCATATAAATCCATCCTAGATATAATGAAGATGGGAGGGATAGTATGAAAGAATATTTAGAAAAACAAAGAAAGTTATTAAATACTTTAGGAAGGAAGAAAGATAGTTTAGAAAGTGAGATGAATAAACTTTTAGAAGAGTATCCATTTCTAAAAAGATTTATGGAACTTAAAGAATCTTTAGAAGATATTAACTTATCTTACGTGGAGACATTTAATGATTATAAGAAAGTAGAGATTCAAGAGTGTAAACACTTATTTGTATATTTTGATGAACAAAATAGTTATGGAACTAAGTATTATAAATGTGGATGTATAAAGTGTGGTTTAAATAATTTTGCTTGTAATGAAGAATAGTTTACTCCAGTAACACTTGAAGACAAAGCTTTAAAAGCTTATTTAAAAAAGAATTGGTATCAGTTAAGTAGAAGTGAAACATTCTTCGAAAATAATACAGGTTTATATTTAAAAACATATGAAGATTTTAAAAATGCTCGAGATAGATATGCAACATTAAAAAAAGAAAATAGTAGTGCTAGCGATAAAGAAATAATAAAAATGATGAAAGGAAAAGTGATTGTAAAATGACAAGTTCTTTAGAAAAGATAAACTCAGAAAGAGAAATCTTAGAAACTAAAATAGAACTATATGAAAAACTAGATTGGATTAAAGAATATATTATGCTTAAAAAGCGACTTGAAGAAGCAAATATTAATTATGAAAATGAATTATTTAATTCTAAAGTAGATGAATGTTCTAAATGTGAACACTTAATAGTCTCGTTTTCGGAAGATTATAATGATTTTGATAGGAGTAAGTCTTATGAATATGGATGTTTAAAATGTGGAATTAATACTTATATATATAATAATGAAAAAACACTTGATTTATCTTTAGAAGAAAAAGCAATTCTATCATATATGAAAAAGAGTAAAATGATTCCACGATATCGAAATACAAATATCTATTTTAATAATTATATTGAATTTGAAAAGGCTTGTAAGTTATATACTTATTTTAAAGAAAGGAATAAAGACGCTAGCGATGAAATGATTATAAAAATGATTGAAGAAAGTGTATCCAGTGAGAAAGAAATCAAAAATCCTAAAGAAATAGTTAAAAATAATGTATAATATAATTGTGGGAGGGTTTTATGAATAATATTGAATTTGGTAATTTTTTAAGAGATTTAAGAGAGAAAAAAGGTTTTACTCAGGAGTATGTAGGAAGAATTTTAGGTATTACTGATAAAGCTATTAGTAAATGGGAAAACGGTAAGTCTAAACCAAATATAGATCAGCTTTTAATTCTTGCTGATAAATATGGCATAAGTGCTGAAAAATTAATACTTAAGCTAAAAGAAAGAAAAGAACCTGTTATACATAAGATTGTTTTAACAGGAGGTCCTTGTGCTGGTAAAACTACTGCACTTACTTGGATAGGTAATTATTTTACAGAAAAAGGTTATAAAGTATTATTTATTCCAGAAACTGCTACTGAATTAATACCTAATGGTGTTAATCCATCATCTTTATCTAACTTTGATTTTCAAAAACTATTAGCAAGATTACAACTTATAAAAGAAGAAACATATGAAGAAGCAGCAAGAAAAATGGATGTTGATAAAGTACTTATTGTTTGTGATAGAGGTTTAATTGATAATAAAGCTTATATGACTAATGAAGAGTTTATTAAATTATTAGATTTTTATAAAACTAATTTAATTAAAGCTAAAGAATCTTATGATGCTGTATTTCATTTAGTTACTGCTGCTAAAGGTAAACCTGAGTTTTATACAACAAGTAATAATGTAGCTAGATCTGAAGGTATTAAAGAAGCATCTAGTTTAGATGATAAATTAATTTCTGCTTGGACAGGACATCCACATTTTAGAATTATAGATAATAGTACGGATTTTAAAGAAAAACTTGAAAGACTTATAAAAGAAATTACTTCATTTTTAGGAGAGCCAGAACCTCTCGAAATAGAAAGAAAATATTTGATAGAAAGACCTAATTTAAATAATCTTCTTGATATGCCTAACTGTACTAAGGTAGAAATTACTCAGACATATTTAAAATCTAGTGATGATACTGAAAGAAGAATTAGAAAAAGAAGTATTGATGGAGACTATATGCTTTATCTTACTGAGAAGAAAAAGATTAATGAGCTTAAGAGAGTTGAAGTTGAAAAACGTTTAACTGAAAAAGAATACTTAAGTTTACTTGATGAAACTGATCCAGAAAGAAAAACAATTACTAAAACAAGATATTGTTTATCATATAATAACCATTATTTTGAAATAGATATTTATCCAGAGTGGGATAAAGAGGCTATTATGGAGATAGAACTTAGTGATGAAAATGAAGTAGTAAGTGCTCCTGA
The DNA here is from genome assembly GCA_016283075.1 of Bacilli bacterium. Taxonomy (GTDB): domain Bacteria; phylum Bacillota_I; class Bacilli_A; order RF39; family UBA660; genus RGIG4266. The sequence continues at coordinate 7,190 of JAEEMF010000057.1, forward strand.
ATTTATTGAAGTTATTAAAGATGTAACTGATGATAAAGCATATAAAAACTATAATATGGCTAAAGAAATGCCTAAACAATATATAATAAAGGAGGATATATGGAATATTTACAAGTATTTGATGACGATAAGAATATGTTATATGAAAAAATAGCTAGATCTAATAAA
>JAEEMF010000008.1 GCA_016283075.1 Bacilli bacterium
TATGGAATGAAACTTAATGAAATTAAGACTAAAGCTAATGACTTACTTGAAAGTAAAAGAGTAGAATTTGAAAATGCTATATTAAATGAAAAACTTTCTAAAGAAGCTATTGATATATCACTTCCTGCTACAAGAGTACAAGCAGGTGCACCTAATATTCTAGAAAAAGTTATTGAAGAGGTAGAAGATTTATTTATGTCTATGGGATATGATGTAGTAGATGGACCTGAAGTAGAAGAAGATAGATTTAACTTTGAACTTTTAAATATTCCAAAGGGACATGCTGCAAGAGATGCTCAAGATACATTCTATTTAAAAGATGATGAATTACTTCTTAGAAGTCAAACATCTGGAGTACAAGCAAGAGTTATGCTTGAACATAGAGGTGAAGAACCAATAAGAATGATTTGTCCAGGTAAAACATATCGTAGAGATGATGATGATGCTACACATTCACATCAATTTATGCAAATAGAAGGTTTACTTGTTGATACAGTTGATATTTCACTATGTGATTTAAAAGGAACATTTGAAGTTGCTGCAAAAAAACTATTTGGTGAAGATACTACAACAAGATTTAGACCAAGTTATTATCAATTCACAGAACCATCAGTAGAAATGGATATTTCATGTTTTAACTGTAAAGGTAAAGGATGTAATATCTGTAAACAAACTGGATGGATTACAGTGGGTGGAGCTGGAATGGTTCATCCTAATGTACTAAATATGTGTGGATATGATGCTAAAAAATGGCATGGATTTGCATTCGGATTTGGTGCTGAAAGACTTGCAATGCTTAAATATGGTGTTAATGACTTAAGAGCATTTTATAATGTTGACTTAAGAGAAGTTAAGAATTTTGATAGAAGGGAGGAAAACTAGGATGATAAGTTTAAATTGGATTAAAGATTATGTTAATTTAGATGGTGAAGATTTAAAAGAACTTGCTGTTAAAATAACAAAAGCTGGTTTAAATATTGAAGATGTTATTACTAATCATATAGATAACTTAGTTATTGGTGAAGTAGTAGAGTGCAAAGATCATCCAGATTCTGACCATCTACATGTTTGTAAAGTTAATACTGGTAAAGAAGTAACTCAAATTGTTTGTGGTGCTTCTAACGTAAGAGAAGGTATTAAAGTTATAGTTGCTCTTCCAGGAGCAGTACTTCCAGGTAATTTTGAAATTAAAGCAGGAAAAATTCGTGGTGAAGAATCTAATGGTATGATTTGTGCTTTATTTGAACTTGGACTTGAAGAAAAAACTGAAGAAAATTATGCTAAAGGAATTGAAGAACTTCCAAGTGACGCTCCAGTAGGAGAAGATCCACTAGCATATTTAGGGCTTGATGATACTCTTTATGATTTAGATTATCATAAGAGAAGAAATAATGATGTTTACTATCATATAGGTTTTGCTTATGAAGTAGGAACTATTCTTGGTAAAGAAGTTAAACTTCCAGAAGCAAAATATACTGAAATAAATGATGATGTTAATAATCATGTTAAACTAACAGTTGAAACAGATAAATGTCCATTCTACTTAGGTAAAATGGTTAAAAATGTTAAGATAGGTGAATCTCCAGAGTGGATTAAGAAAAGAATTACTGCTGCTGGTATGAGACCAATTAATAATGTAGTAGATATTTCTAACTTTGTTATGTTAGAGTACTGCCAGCCAACTCACTTCTTTGATGCAGATAAACTAGGAAAAGAAGTACTAGTTAGAAATGCTAAAGAAGGAGAAACTATTACTACTTTAGATGGTAAAGAAAGAAATTTAATTGAAAAAGATATCGTAATTACCGATGGAAATAAACCAACATGTATAGCTGGTGTTATGGGAGGAGAAAATACTGAAGTAGATGAAAATACTAAAAATATTTTTATTGAATCTGCTATTTTCGATTCTGTATCAATTAGAAATACAGCTAATAGATTACAACTTAAAAGTGAAGCATCTATTAGATATGGTAAAGGTTTAAATTATGAATATACAGAGGCTGCTATTAATAGATGCTGTGCTCTTCTTGAAAAATATGCAGGAGGAGAAGTATGCTCTGGAGTAGTAAAACATGATAAAGTTGATAAAACTCCAAAAGTAGTAGAATTTACTTCTAACGATATTAATAAAGTACTTGGTATAACTATTACTGATGAAGATGTTAAAACTGAGTTAAAGAGATTAGATTTTGAATACAAATATGATAATAATAAATTTATTGTAACTATTCCAAATAGAAGACTTGATATTGAACCTAATATTGCTGATATGGCAGAAGAAATAGGTCGTCTATATGGATACCATAATCTAGTATCAACACTTCCAACTGTTAAAACTAGACGTGGTACATATGTAGGAAACGTTAAAATAAGAAAAGAAATCTCTAGAAGACTAAGAAGTTTAGGTTTAAATGAAGTTAAAACTTATACTTTAGTAAGTCCAGAAATGGCTAAATTATTTAAATATGATGAAAAAGAAAATGCCTTATTACCAAATCCAATGAGTATGGATAAATCAGTAGTAAGAACAACTTTAATTCCATCACTAGTAGGAACATATGAATATAATAAATCTAGAAAAGTAAATGATATTCTTTTATATGAAATAGCAAATACTTATGATAAAGAATATAAAGAAGATACTAAAGTAGCAATGCTACTTAAAGGTAATTATATTACTAATAACTGGCAAGGATCTATTAAAGTAGATTTCTATATTGTTAAAGGTATTATTGAAAACTTACTTGATTACTTAGGATTTAAAAATAGATATTCTTATAGACAAGATAATTTACCAGAAATACATCCAGGTATGTCTGCAACTATCTTAATTGATAGAGAACCAGTAGGTATGTTTGGTAGAGTTCATCCTTCATATAAGAAAGATGATATCTTTGTAGTAGAATTATCTATGACTAAGTTATATGAAAAACAAGTTAAACCATTAAAATATAAAGAAGCTAATAAATATCCAGAAATATCTAAAGACGTTGCATTCGTAGTTAAGAAAGATGTATCTGCATCTACACTTATTGATCAAATAAGAAGATCAGGCGGAAGACTTCTTACTGATATCGATGTATTCGATGTTTATGTAGGAGAAAATGTAGGGGAAGATGAAAAATCATTAGCATTTAATTTAAAATTTGCTGATCCTACAAGAACACTTACTGAAGAAGAAGTAATGAATGTATTTAATAAGATTATTTCTGAAGTAGAATCTAAATTAGATGCAAAATTAAGAGGATAATAATTCCTCTTTTTTTGTTACAA
>JAEEMF010000009.1 GCA_016283075.1 Bacilli bacterium
ACCAGATGTTATTAAAGATAAAGTTCATAATTATGGTGAAGTAAAAATAATCCATGATTATGAAATACCTAAGAATAAAAGAATATTTACTTTAGGTGTAGAAGAAAATAATGGTGCATTTGTACTATATAAGAAATAGCAGTTTTATCTGCTATTTTTTGTGTTATAATGTATTTGCATGGTAAATGTTAAACACAGTTGACACATTTCCAAGTGTTAAGTATAGATTGCAACTAGAAAAATAAGTAAAATTATAGACATGAAAGAGGTGATTAGCATGACAATTGGTGAAAGATTGTTAAAACTAAGAAAGGAAAGAAATTTATCGCAAGAAGAACTTGCAAATGTGCTTGATGTTTCAAGACAAACTATATCTAAATGGGAGACTGATCAATCTACTCCTGACTTTGATAAGATTATTCCACTATGTGAATATTTTGGAATTACATCTGATGAACTACTTACAGGTGTAAGTAACATTAAAGAAGCAAAAGAAACTGACTTCAAAAAGAACTTTGCTAGAAATATAGCAATATCAGTAATGTTCTATATCTTCTCAATTATATCTATTATTATGTTTGCAGCAGGATTTAGTATGCCTATTGTAGGAGTATGTGTATTCTTTATATTTGTAGCACTTGGTACTGGTCTTATTATATATAATGGTATTTATTATAGTAAGAAATCTAGTGATGCTCCTGAAAAGAAACAATTAACACTTTGTAAACAAGTAATTAATATAGTAGATATTATTGGTGTTATTATTTACTTATTTGTATCATTTACTACTATGGCATGGCATTTAACATGGATTATTTTCTTAATAATTGGATTAGTTGATGAAATTATTAAATTATTATTTAGTTTAAAAGATGGTGAAAAAAATGAATAAGAGTATTACAGTATTTTGTATAGTACTTCTATCTTTAGTAGTATGTGCTCTTTCTTTTGGACTATATTATGTTATAAATAATAATTATGATTTTTCAAATATAAAAATATTTAGTTATTCAAATGTTAAACTTTTAGAAAGTAAAACATTTGATGAAAAAAATATTATTATTGAAAATAAAGTAGGAGATATTAAAATAGAAAACTCTACTGATGATAAAGTATATGTAGAAGTATATGCTAATTATGATTTAGATTATTCTATTGATGAAGATGATAATACTATTAAAGTTACTACTAAAAGAGAAAAATCTTATGCTTTATTTAGAAGTAGTAAATTAGTAGTAAAACTTCCTAAAGATACTTCCAAAGATTTAATAGTTAACTCAGAAGTAGGAGATATAAAAGTAGATAGTTTTATTAATTTAAAACCATATATTAAACTTGCTACTGGAGATATTGAAGTTAAAGAAGTAGATACACTAGAATTTGATCATTCAACTGGAGATGTTGAAGTAGATACAGTTAAAAATTTAAAAGGAACTAATGTTACTGGAGATGTTAAAGTAGGAGAAGTAAACTTTGTTACTTTAAAAACTTCTACAGGAGATATTAGAATTAAAAATATTACTGATAAAGTAGAAATAACTAAAGGTACTGGGGATGTTAGACTTGATACAGTAACTATTAGTGAAAATTCCTTTATTAAAGGTGGTACTGGTGATGTAAGAATTAAGAATATCACTGGATGCTATATTGATTCAAAATCTCATATAGGAGATAATGATATTAATAATGGAGATAGAAAAGCTGAACTAGAATTATCTATTGATATTAAAATAGGAGATGTTAAAGTAAACTAAGAGTGAGAAATCACTCTTTTTTTTATTTGAAAAACCTTATTTTTCAATTTGATTTTTATATTTATTGTGATATAATAATCCCCATATTGGGGGGGACTAGTATGGTTTTTAAAGCAGATGATAAGGATTTACTAGAGATTTATTCAATAAAAGATATATCTAGTATTACTTATAAAGACTTATATTCTTCACAAGCAGATGGTAAGATGTATATTTTACCAAGTTTTATGGTTATGTACGGATCAACTAATAAAGTCTTATTCTTATCTAGTAGAGATAAATACTTTGATGAATTTGTTAAAAAGATTAAAAGTGTTTATTTAGAAGAACAAGATGAAATTGTTAGCAACAGTATTTCAGGTACTAAACAAATATCTATTGATGAGGTATCTAAAAGAATTTTATTTGAAGGAAAAGTCGATAAATTAAACGGGTATGAAACTTATTATGGTGATAAAGAAGGTTATGATAAATCACTACTTCTTGTAAGAGATAATTTATTCTGCCACTGGGATATAATTAAATATCATTTAAGAAAATCTCTTAAAAGACTAGGAATAAATATTCAAGATATGCATTTATTTGAAGGTAATATGCTTGGTAAATGTCATATGAAAACTTTAATAAGTCAAGAAGAAAAAATTAATCTAGTAGAGTATAAAGTAAGTGATAATAATATTCATTTATTAATAGGTGGACTTACTGACTCTAACTATCCGCTACAAATGGATGTTAATTATACTAGAGATGGTATTGAAGTAGTTGTATATATTGATTCTAAAAAATACTTTGATAGAACTACTTATACATTTGGTAATGAAAGCTTATCTTTAAGAAATGAAGTATATTTAGATGATAAGTTACTTCATGTATTTGAAGATGCTATGGAAAAAGATACAAATAAATCATTTGAAAAATATATGCCAAATAATGATGACAATATTTCTTGGTATAGTCTTCCTTGGTATGCACATTTAGGAGTATCTTCTAGAAAAGAAGAAATACCTACAAGTGATGGAACACTTTCAAATGAAAGTATTATAAACAAAAATACTTATTATCTATATGAAGGTAATGAATACTTTGTGGGAAAAGAATTCTTAACAAAGAGATTTAGTAAACGTATTGATGATAGAACTCTAAACTTAGAATTAACAGTAGATGAAGTTAAGAAAACTCTTACTGGAGTATTTAATAAAGATTATATAGTTGTAGAAACTAAATTTAGTGAAGGAAGTCCAAATGGTTTCTATAAAGAAAAACTTTCTAATAAACACTTCTATCAAATATATGATAGAAACTTAGAAGAATTATTCTGGGCTTCAAAAGGTGAAGGATATGAAATGCCAGCCGATTTACTTGATATAAAAGTAAAACAGAAAGAAGGTAATTAACGATGGGGTTATTTAATAAAACTGAAGAAGAATTAGCAAAGAAATATTTAAATGATGAATGTGATAGACTTTTATTAAAACTTAAAGGTGGAAATCCATATCACAATTTAAATGCAGAAGTAACTGATTTAATAAATGGAATTAAAAATGGTAAAGAAAATGAATTTGAAACATTTGAAACTATTGAAAAGTTAGTAGATTTTGTAAATAAATTACCTTTAGATTCAGATGCATCAAT
>JAEEMF010000058.1 GCA_016283075.1 Bacilli bacterium
GTCTTATAAATCCGCACGAATTATTACGAATTATAATACCTGCATTTTCTCCTTCTGGAATAGCATATGCTCTATCAAATGATAAATCAAATAATCTTTTATTATCATTATAGTATGTTATTTTTCCGTCAGGTAGTCTCTTAGTTTCTATTTTAGGAAGATCTTTTTTTTCTTTTTTCTTATGGTTAGTTTTAATACTAACTATTTCTTCTCCTTTAGAAAAGATAAAAAATCCATCCATAGTAAATGTATATTCATCATATATAGGAGGAACTTCTTCCTCACCCTTCATATTAATAAGACCTACTTTTTTATCTTTAGATGTTACTAAGGCATATCCACCTATAAAATCTCCTATATAAGTGTATTTTCCTTCTAAGACCTCGTGATTTTTAAATTTAATATCATTCATTCTTATAAAAACCTCTCTTATAGCATATTTTTCTACTTAGTTATTTATTATAACATAATCTTATTTATTTGTACGATATTTATTAATTATTTTAAGCATAATAGGTATTTTATTATAGTAATCTATTATTTGAGTTATACTTGGTATTATTGATTCTTTACCTAAAAATACTTCATTTAAATCATCACTATATATTCTATTTAAACTAAAGTATAACCAGTTACATTCTTCTATAATACCAGCATATACTCCATTATCTATATCAATAGTGTTTTCTTTTAAGTATGAACTTGCAAAAGCATCATATTTATTTTCTTCTACATCATGAGACATAAAGAAAGCACTATTAAAGAAATCTATTGAGGGATGTCCTACTTCAGATGTTTCCCAGTCTATTATATAAGGTACTTCATCCTCCCACATAATATTCTTTCTATTTAAATCTTTATGTATATATGAAGGTTTATCATTAAGGTTTAAATAACTATCATAAGCTTTATTATATATTTCTTCTAATAGATTAAACTTATCTATAAAGAATTTAGCATACTCACTATCACTATCTTTTAACTTATCATAAAAATATTTATAGTTATTTTTAGTATAATTAGTACTAAAAGATTCATCCACTTTTATTTTATGAAGTTTTGCTAAAGTACTTGCAATTACACTAACATTATCAAGTGTTATTTCTTTAGATAATTTAACTTTAGCACTTAAATAGTTATAAATTAGTACTTTCTTATCATCTATATCTCTAATATGTTTACCATCTTTAGAAAGAGATATTACTGCATTAATTCCGTTATCATAAGCTATGCTTGCTATCTTTTCAGACTTTTCAATTTTATTATAGTGTTCATTACTAGGATCGCTATTATTTAGTATTTTTAAAGCGAATGATCCTCTATCAGTAGTAACCTTATACATTTCATTAGTAATACCACCTGATAGTTTTTCAAATGAAATGATATTTCCTAAACCTAACTTATCAAAAAACATCTTATCCATAAAACCACCAATTTTCCTAAGTTTTATTCTATCACAAAAAAGACTAATCTTACGATTAATCTTTAGAATTTATTATTTTTAGAGTCAAAAGAGCTGGTGATTTCAAAATCAATATAGTAATTTTTAGGATTAGCATCATCAATTAATAAGTCGACAAGTCTATCAGCATCTTCTGTTTGATGATTCATTATAGGGTCACTAAATAAAGTGACAGTATTCCCATCTGGCATTTTGTACTCTACTGCAATTTTTTTGATTTTTACTCCATTTACTGTTAAATCAGAATCAACCATTTTATATGGAAGACCTTTTACAAGTCTACCAGTCATTGCAAGATTTTTATATATATTAACTTTCTTTCTTACAGAACCTAAACCAATTCCACCAATAATAGTGAATATTGCACCAATAAATAGAAATATACCAGGAAATAATATATAGAAGCCTTCGTCTGGAGATATGCATTTACTAGGATTTTTAGATTGATACTTTATCTCTTGAACTTGATCTATATTTGCAAAGTTTGATGCGACGCTACTTGTACATTCATAGTTTTTACCATCAACAGTATAGTGATAAATTGGTTTAAACATAATAGTACCTTCATCATTAACATATGAATTCGGAATTACTTCATATGTTTTAACAGTTTTATCATATTTTTTAGAATCAACTTTATGATATGTAAAAACACCTAGTGCTATCCCTACAAAAAGTAATCCTATACTAAAAAATACTATCCATACAATACTACTTTGTTTTAAATTCTTATAATTTATATTATACATATAGAACCTCTTCCCTATTTTTACTACTGACATTATAACATATAAATAATTATTTATATAATATTTTTGAGTATTATTAAGTTCTTTTTTAATCATATATTACTGTTAATACTATTTATTTAAAGCATCTTTAATTATATTTAAGAATTCATTATCAAGATTATTTTCGTAGTATAGTTTAGTTAAATCGATATCTGTTTTTTCAAAATATTTTTCACGATATAAATTTGATAAATAAGAGTCATCATTCATTATAATTCTATTCATCGCATAGTTTACTTCATCAATTGTACCAACACATTCAAATGGTTTAGTTTTGCTCTTTCCAATTAGCTCTAAGAAATGATTTTCTAATTCTTTTTTATTTAGAAGGTTTTCTCCGAATATTTCAGTAACTTCTTCCTTATTCATAAATGCTCTTAATATAATAAATATAAATAAACATTTAGCACAGCTATTACACCATAGCCAAGGCTCATATTTAGAGTTTACATTACAACTTCTAAAAATTTTATGATATTTCTTAAACTTTGAAAATAGATAAGCTATTTGAATTTCTTTAATAGGCCTTAGAAAACTAAAGTATTCAATATCGATTTTAAACACTTTTTTTGTATATTCATCGAAGTCTTTTTCAAATTCATATGTTTTTGAATACTGATGATTAATATTTGTTCCAATTATAGTTGGTTCTTCAGCACTTCCTTCATTTGATAAAACAACATATTTACGATTGCATAGATACGCTATTAAATAAGAAAGAAAAGCTAACATTGCACTATATGGGGTATGACCATCTAAGTATCCTTGTTTATTTAATCCGTTTAGTTTATTATCCTTAACTCTTTTTACGAAGCAGGATTTAATATCACCTATACAGTCATGATCTACTTGTTTATCATTAACAACGAAGCATGTATTATCACAATCTTTTAATAATTCTAATGTAACGCAGGAATCTTTTCCTCCACCTACAGGAATTAAGTTACCGTTTCCCTGATAATTTAATTCACCTATTTCTAATTTTAAACCATTAATTTCAAATTTAAATAATTTATTTTCATCTACATTAATACCATTAACATAAAAGAATTCTCCTAATCCGTTATAGTATAGTTTTTTAAACCAATCTTCTTCATATTTATCAATATATCCTGCTTCAATTTCAATTATTTTTGGACATACGCATTTATAGTAATTAATTAATTCAACTAACCCTAGTCTAAATACCATTGATTTAAGTAATGACTGGTTTATATTATTATTCTTTAGATTCTCTTTTGGTATAGTTATAGAATGATTAAATATATCAAGTCCTGGTATTTCAAATATATAATTTAGTTTAATACTATCTTCACTATTAGTTATTTCATAACTTTTATAAATGATTCTTTGATATTTTTCTCTCAATATAGTAAATTTATTATTCATGATTTTCACCAAACTTATTATATCATATCAATACATATTCTCTTGCAATTATTCTGTTGTCTGAGCAATATTTAATTACATATTCATTATCTTGCTTACAAATAATAATACCTACTGTATCATTTTCTTCAATAGTTTTAATGTTTTTATCTATATAATTCATATATGTCATAATTTGACCTGTATGTTCTTTCCGACTGATATTGAGTGGTTAGTACATACAAAAAAAGAACTATCATATTGATAATTCTTATACAACATATTGTAAATTTCCGTTATAACCTATTTTTAATTAATTGTTTGATATTTAAATCTGGTATTTTTTCAATTTGTTCTTCAATTGAAGTATAATTACAATATTTAACTTTCTTAGTTTCAGATTTATATCTATCATGACTAAATAAATCAATAGTTGTTGATTCTAAAGCTATATTAATTATTTTAAAATAGTACTCTTTTTCTTGATCACTTTTTGAATTCAAATAGCGAAAAACAAAGCACATAAACGAATCCATTTCATTACTCAATATTTTCCAGTCCAATTTAGGATTTTTATATACCATTAAATTTGTTTCATAAAATTCAGGTGCAATTGGCAAAAGCATGAAAAAAGGTTCACCAGAAACACCTATATTCCAATTAGGATTATACATTCCCCCAACTATGATATTTTTATATAATTCTTTAAAAACAGGGAGGCTATAAAATTTTGAATTCATAATTAAAATTATATTTCTGCACAAATCAAAACTTGTAGATAATTGAGCAATATTAATATCTTCTTCAATAATACTTGCCATTAAATTCAAACTATTAACTCCATATTTCTTATAAATATTATCTATTCTTTCTAAATAAAGTTTTCTTTCATCTATTTTACTAAATTCATCATCTAGTTCGTGTCTTGCAGCCATTCTATCATAATATTCAATCATAAAAAAGTATTCACAAAGTTGATTAAAATCATTTAGCTTTTCTATTAATGCTTCCATAACATCACCAATTAACGATTATTATAGCATAATATTACTATAAATATACACTTATATATCAATGCTTTTAATTCATAGTCTTTAATGTCTTATTCTCTTTCTCTCTGTCTCTATTTCTTTTAAACTTCTATCTGGAGTTGGTAAATCTTCTGGCATGGTGCCTCCTAATTCTTTAATTGTATTTCTTACCTTTTTACCTACTTCAAAATGAACAGAATTTGCAGTATATTCATTATCCACATTATCTCTTTTTAATTTAGCGTCTGTTTGAGCCATTCTAAATATATTATCTGCAAGTTCTTCGCTGCCCATATTGTCTAAAATATCTTCTCTATATCTAAGACCTTTTCTTTTGAAAATATCATCTGCTGTTTCACCGTTATATAGTCCTTTATATCCTGCATTATGAAATCTAGCTAAATCTTTTACCCCACTATTAACCGCAGTTTTATTCAAATTGAAGTTTAACTTTTTAACTTGTTTTCTATTGTATAACCTTTTTTCGTCTTCAGTAAGTTCATTATATTCTTTTTCACTTAATTCTTGTTTTCTTGTTTGAATAGCAAAATAAGTTTGTCCAATAGCCACTACTGGTTTTGAGGAATCAGAGTTTTGAACTATTAAATAACATGCATATCTAGTTAATCTATAATCTTTTAGCTTTCTTTTTGCGTTTGAACCTATATCCACCATTACGTCCATTTGGGCGAAATGGTTCTCAACATTTTGTTCACTCTTTTCACATGAAATCATTGCTTTTTTAATTGATGGTAAAAACTTTCTGAATTCACCATATTCTAATATTTTTCCTAATTCTCTTGCTAACCAATATTCATTACCAAATTCATCTATATGTTTAATATCTTCAAATA
>JAEEMF010000059.1 GCA_016283075.1 Bacilli bacterium
ATTTACTTATATATATAATTCATCATATGTAGAAAAGTATATAAAAAAGAACTATAAAGATTACTCTATAGTATCAAAAGATTATGAATATTTAGATCATTTTTGGTCTACATATTATGATATAGATGAAGATTTTTTTAATAAAGATATTATATGTAATACTACACTTAAAAATGATAAAACAAATATGTATGTTACAATACCCTTCTATCATCCTATAAGATGGATATATAGAGATTCTCAGTACGGTAGAAAAAATATGAAAGAAATGGTTAAAGAATATACTAAATACTGGAATAAACTTAATGACGTAAAAGATACTTATAACTTAGAAATGAAAGTATCAACAGCAAGACTTACAGAAGCAAGTAATCTTGATATAAGTGACTTATTAATATATATAAATAGTGATAACTTAAGTGATACTACTATTAATGATATATTAGATAGTATTAAAAACATAGAAACAAGTCTTAAAATATATGAATTAGATGTAATACTAGCAAATAGTAAAACTTATAAATCATTAGATCCATATATAAACAATAACTATAGAACAATGAATATTGAATTTAAAAATGAAAGATCAGCTAGTAATATAACAGTATTCCATAAAATTGAATCAAGAAATGATTGGTTAGTAGATTACTTCACTTTAAAGATTTAGAATTATTCTAAATCTTTTTTATATATAAAAATAAGACACATTTATTGTCTTATTTCTTTTTAACAATCATAACCCATTTTTCTTTTAAAGATAAATGTTTAAATTCATAACCATATTGGGGAAGTTCTTTCTTAAATGAAAGAAAAGCATGATCAAAATCAAAACCAACTATCTTTTTTACTTCATCAAAAGATAATTTATATTCATCTTTATTATGCTTTTTAACATATTCCCATAAAGGTTCATATTTACTCATATTACTCTCCTATTCTATAAGAATATTATAATAAAGTTAAATTCTATTTGCAATAAAGTAAAACCACCATATATGGCGGTTTATTCATTATAAAATTCAACACATCCAGAGATAGTAGCTTTAATAACTTTATCATTATAAAGAATTGTTTTTATATTAATAATATTATTTGAAGGCTGTACTATATCAAGAGAAACAGATTTATATAATCTAAAAGTTTCATATATTCCAACTGCCGTGGTACCTGAACCACATGCAGTTTCTTTAAACCAAGTATTTATCTCTTGAACATATACATATGGAGTTAAATATATATTACTATTAATTCTTTTTATATACATAACCCCTACTGCAGGTTCATCTAAAAGATTATTACTTTTTATTAAAAACTTAGAGTATTCTTCTAGTTTAAGATCTTCTTTATATTCACAAATAATATGTGATATACCTGGCATTTTAATAATAGAAGTATTATTTATACCCTTATCTATGGATATATTATCTATAGGCATATTAACCCATACATTTTTACCATTTATTCCGCCTTTTAAAGATACATTTACTCCAAGTATGTCTATATCTAATTCTCCATCTTTTCCTTTTAAATAATAGTATATAGCGCTTCTAGCAGCATTACCACAAAACTCTCCACCTGACATAAGAAGCATAGGTTTATTAATATCACCATTAACAAATCCAACTTGTTCTACAAAATTATATTTATTTAATAAGTAATCATTTATTTCTTTTCTTCTTTCTTTATCATAGCATATACCTTCAACTAGAATAGTAGGATTACCAGACGGAATATAAATATTATATTTTAAATTCTCAAATATCCCCATTATAATACTCGATAATTTTCTTATATAAATATTCCGTCTTGTCTAAACTACTACATAGTATATACTCATTTTTTTGGTGTGATGTATCAGGTCCTGGCCCTAATATAATAAAGTTCTTATCAACAAATGATCCTTCAGTTAAATAACATTTAGTTTGTTTTTCAGTGGATAACTTTTCTAAAAAAGATATATCACTATTATTTATATTAGGTAGAATACTATTCTTAACAATTAAATTAGATTTATAATTATTTAATTCATTTTTAATATAATCTAATATATATTCTATATCAGAAGGAATTGCTATTCTAAAATCAATAGTAATTGTACATTTACCCGGCACTGAATTAACTGTTTCTCCACCATTTATCATTCCTATATTCATAGTAGTATAAGGTATATCAAAATCATTTGATATATTTGATTTAATACTGTTTTCATAAAAAACTTTCAATCTATTAATAAAGTTAACACATTCATAAATAGCATTTATACCCTTATCAGGAGTAGATGAGTGACACTTCTTACCAAAGAATTCTATTTCTAATTCTAGTACTCCCTTAGTACCATAAATAGGAATATTATTAGTAGGTTCTCCTATTATTACATTGGGAGTATTAATCATATTAGAAATAGTTTTAATGCCTTCAAAACTTATTTCTTCATCATTGGTAAAATAAAGTGCTATTTTATTTTTAGTTAAATCTAATTTTGATATAGCTGATAATATTGATGCAATACCACCTTTCATATCACATGTTCCAAGTCCAATTAATTTATCTCCGTCTTCTTTAAGAATAAATGGATCTCCATCCCAAGATTCATAATCAACTGTATCCGTGTGTCCTATAAATCCTATAGGAGCGTTTATATCATTATATGCTACTAAACACTTATTAATTCTTTTAGTAATAAAATTATATTCTTTCAAATAACTTTCTATATAGTCCATTATTAACTTATTCTCTTTATCTCTTATAGTGTTAAAACTTACTAGTTTTCTTAATATTTCCTTATTCATATATATTCTCCTCTCTAATATATGCATTGCTTAGACCAAGAATATATATAAAAAATACAGGTCATATTCAAACCTGTATTTTATTTATAATATAGAATTCATACAGGTATAAGCAACGCAAAAACCACTTATACCTATAATCGATTTTTTTATCGATGAGTATAAGTGTTACCTATATGATGCCAATTAAAATTCATAGTTATTCTTTTCATATAAATAACATCCTTTCCATCAGATATCTGATGGTTTAAAAATATCACATTAAATACTTAAAGTCAATAATATGTTATAATATACTTAGGTGATAATATGAAAGTATATTTAAAAGACTATATTAAAGAAATTGATGAATTATTAGAAAGTAAAAAAGATATTAATGAAGAGGATATAAAGAAACACTTAGTTAAAATAGAATTCTTTCAACACGAAAGATTAATTCATCTACTAGTAACACTTATATATGCAGTACTATTTGTATTATTTATAAGACTAGGTTTAGAAAATCCTCTATTTAATATAATAGTACTAATATTAATGATATTCCTTCTATTCTATGTAGCACACTACTTTAGATTAGAAAATGGAGTTCAGTACTTATATAAACAATATGATAAGATGCTAGAAAAGAAAGAAAAATAAAACAGTTTAGAATAAATCTAAACTGTTTTATTATTAAATATTTTTACTGATAATACACCTATAAATACTCCAAACGTATTTAGTATTAAATCATCTACATCAGTATTTCTACCGATAAATAGCTGAACTAACTCAATAAATAGTGATATATAAAAGCCATATAGAATAGTCTTTATATCACTTGTCTTCCATATCGTCTTAATAAGAATACCTACAGGAATAAATAAACATATATTACCAAGTAAACTTATTATTAGATAAGAAGAATTCCCACTTTTAAGTTCTATCATAGTATCATATAAAATTTTAAAAGGAATAATATTTATTCTTTTTAAAGAAATATTATAAATACTAAATTTCAAACTTGAAGTAAAAGCTTGAGAAAATACTCATATCAAAAAACAGCAAAATACAAGTAATAATAATTCTCGTTTAAAATCTATATTGTTATTCTTAAAGATAATAATTATTCTAATTACTAAATATATAGGAATAAAAGCTAATATGCATGGAAGCATGTTAGCTATATATCTTATAATCTCATTCATTAATGCAACTCTTTTTTATACATTTTAAGTTTTTCATGGGCTATATCACTAGATATACTATATTCAAATATTGTTCTATTTTCTAAAGATTTAAGATAGTCATATAAGTAAAAAATTAAATGAGTTCCATTTTGCAATTCATAATCTTCAATTGTTAGGCCTTTATCTTTTAACTCGGTATATAAATCAAATAATAAAGGAATATTATCAGATGAATTATTCATTAAATAATATATATCTATCTTACCAGTCTTATGAAATCTTTTAATATTATTACTTGCTATAAAGTAATTTGATGGAAATAATGCTAGTAATGTATACATAGTAGCAACTATAATTACATATGCATTTAATATATTTATCTTAGAATTAATTACATACATAAATGTAGGTACAAGCATTATTGTCTCAGTAATAAGTGATACAAAAACAAGTAATCTTAATATTGTGTATCCATATGCTGCCTCATATAAATGCATTCTATAGAATGATGATATTATAATTATAAGTGTTAAGAATATCATTACAATACTCATAATATTATTATACTTATTATCTTTATCGGACATTTTAGATATTAATAATATTACTATATTAATAAATGAAATAAACATTAATTGGAAGAATCCAGTTCTTGCATATTGCGCATAATTAATAGTACCTAATCCATGATGGAACATAAGTGATCTTATTTGAATAAAATCAAATATAATATATACAACATTTAATGTAGTAAGAAGAAGTTTTAAGGTAAACTTATCTAATTTATATTTCTTACCTTCATCAGAATCGCTATCTTCTTTATAATCACTAAGTAAATATTTAAGAGTACCTCCCATATAAATAAATAGAAGAACCATAAAAAATACTCTTGCTACAATATCCCATATCTTTATATTTTCAAATAAGCTAGGGATCTTATATATAGTGTTATCATATATAGTTTTAAAAATACTTCCAAATAACATATCAGCACTAGATAATAAAACAAGTACTACTATTACAATAGGAATAACTATTATAAATGATTTTAATTTTTGATTATCTTTTTTAGGTTTCTTTGGTGTTTTGCCAAAACTATCTTCAATACTATAAATAAAATCTCCAACATAGTTTAAAGATTTAAAGCCTACTCTAAGACAATCTATAAATAAATTACTAAACTTGGTATAGTTTTTAAATGAATATACATACATAAGTATAAACATACCTGTAATAGCTATTACATTTAAATATTCAAAGTCTTCATTATCATATATAACAAACGATAATGATAATAAAACAATTGGGATTATAAATAATAATCCTTTTTTATTAAAAATCTTTTTATTCTTATTTAAAACATGATAAATAAATATCAAAACTGGAATATTAAAAAGTAGTACATTTAAACCTAATGTTCTTCCGAAAAATAATATAGAATTATATATACATAGTAATACTAAATATAAAACTGAACTATTCATGTTTATTCTCCTTTTCATAATCTAATATATCTCCTGGTTTACAATCTAAAACTTCACATATTTTTTCAAGTGTTGAAAATCTAATTGCTTTACCCTTACCTGTTTTTAGTATTGATAAATTAGCCTGAGTAATACCAATCTTTTCAGCAAGTTCTTGTGAAGATATTTTTCTTTTGGCCATCATAACATCTAAATTAACAATTATCATAATGTTACCTCTTATATAGTAAGATCATTTTCAATCTTACAATCAGTTGCTTGTTTAAATAATTCAGATAATATGTAAAGAGCAACTGATACTCCGAAAAATAAAATACCAAGAAATACTAAAACAATTACGTAATTAATATAAGTATTATTCATAATAAATACCATAAACAATAAATCAATAAACCAAAGTATACTAATTAAAAGTGATATAATACCTGCTCTTTTTAAAGTAGTAACATTCTCATAACAAAATGGATTATTATCCTCAAGTGATTTAAATAGCTTTATAAATTCATAAACGAATATAAGAGCAAGTACTCCATTAGGATACATAACAAACATAGAATAAATATAACTTCTAGTATGGTTAAGTAAAAATGGTGATACTCCAATAAGAGGAATCAATAAAACTATTCCTATAATTAATAATATCTTTAAAAACTTTCCTAATTTACTCATAATAAACCTCCACATCTCAATATGATTATAATTCGTTGCATTTTGAAAGTCAATATTTTTTTATCGTTTTACGATAATTTACAAAATAAGAAAAATACTAACTTATTTGTTAGTATTTATAGTTAAAGTTAAATCAAAATCACAAAATCCCATTTTATGATAGAAATTAATAGCTTTTTTATTTTTAAAACTTGCTACTACTTTAAAGTTATCCACATTATAACTTTTACAGTATTCTTTAAATGTATCAATAAACTTCTTACCAATACCTTTTCCTCTATATTCTTCTTTTATGTATAGACAATCTATTTCACCATACTGAACTAGTTCATATGATTTTTGCTTATTAATACTTCCAGCTAAAAAGCCAACTACATTATCGTCATCTTCCGCAACAATTACATAATCATTAGTAATCATATCAGTAAAATATTCTATACCATATTTAGTATATGGCCACTCTTTAACTAAAGTTGAATCGTAATTAGCTATCTCTAATTCAAATAGTTCATTATTTAAATCACATATTGAATTTAAATCATTAATAGTTGCTTTTCTTATATTCATAATTATCACCTACATATATTTTATCATAGATAAAAGAATTATACATGATATAATAAATATATATGAAAGGATTATAATATGAAACAAATTATAATTATAAAAATATTTTATCTTGCTGCAATAATCGGATTTATCACTTATTTAATAACTAAGAAATCAGGATTTATGTTTTGTGGTGGATTATTATTAATAGTAGCATCTACCTTAAAAATAATTAATGATAAAAACAAAAAATAAAGATTTAGGATTATTCCTAAATCTTTTAATTTCTTAACAGCGAAGTAATCATAAGGGTTTAAAACTATTAATATCATCTTATGTTTCAGTCAATTGGTAAACGAATTTTATGATATAATAATACTTGGAGGAAACTTATATGGATGATAAGAAATTTATAGAAATAAATAAAAACGGATGGAATAATTTAATAAAAGCAAATAAACCATTTTCTAATACAATACTTCCAGAATATGGCCCATTCTTAAAAAGAAATGAGAATGACATGAATATAATGAAAAATATTAAAGGAGCTAAGGTATTAGACTTAGGATGTGGAGAAGGAGAATCGTTAGAATACTTATATAATAAAGGTGCAGCTGAAATATGGGGAATAGATATTTCTGAAGAACAAATCAATAGGGCTAAAAAAAGATTTCCACAATTTAAAGATAATTTTATTGTGTCCCCAATGGAATATGAAATAAACGTTCCTAATAATTATTTTGATTACATTATTTCAATCTTTAGCATAGGATATACGTCAAATTTGGAAAACACATTAAAGAATGCAAATAAATATTTAAACGAAAACGGATCATTAATAATAAGTTGGACTCATCCATTTTATTATTGTTTAGATATAGTGAATGATATAGTTATTATAAACAAATCATATTTTTCTGAAAAAGAGGAAATTATCACAAAAGGACCAGATAAAGTAAATTTAGCACAAAAAAATTTAATGATATCTACTGTGATAAACATTGCTAGTGAAAGTGGATTTTATCTTGATAAACTATATGAGGAAGAAACAATTATAAAAGATGATGTTAATGGATATATAAGTAACTTTTGGAAGAAAGAAAAGACCCTTAATTGTCCTAGTACAATAATTTTTAAATTTAATAAAAAACACTAATCTTCAGTTAGTGTTTTTACTTTTGGATTAATAGTTAATGTAACATCAAAGTCACCAAATCCTAATTTATGATAGAAGTTAATTGCATCTCTATCTTTAGCACATGCAACTACTTTAAAATCTTCTATACCATTTTCTTTACAATATCCCATGAAATCTTTAATAAGAGCAGTACCAATACCCTGACCTCTACATTCTTTTGTAACACAGATATTATCTATTTCTCCGTACTGATATAATTCATAATCATTTTTTTCATTTATTTTACCAGCTAGATATCCTACTACTTTGTCATCTACTTCAGCAACGCTAGTATAACTACCGTTAATCATTTCAGTAAAATATTTTATACCGTGTTTAGTATAAGACCATTTAGGAATTAAAGTAGGATCATATTTAGCAATTTCAAGTTCTAGTAATTCATCATATAGATCTAGTAATGTTTTCATGTCTTTCATGCTAGCTCTTCTTATTTTCATGGATATCACTCCTTGTTGGTCTTATATTATACCATGAATAATGATATAATCAAGTTAAGTTGAAGGTGATTTTATGGAATATGAAAAATATTTAGGAGAAACACTAAAAATTAAAATAGATCGACCATTCGGTACAAAGCATCCTAAACATGGGTTTATATATCCAGTTAATTATGGATTTGTCCCAAATACTGTAAGCGGTGATGGTGAAGAATTAGATGCTTACCTTCTAGGGATATTTGAACCAGTAGAAGAATATGAAGGAGAATGCATTGCAATAATACATAGAACTAATGACAATGACGATAAGCTTGTTGTTGCACCTGCAGGAAAAAAATATTCTAATGATGCAATAAATGCTTTAACAGAATTTCAAGAGCAATATTTTGAACATGTAGTAATTAAAAACGAAAAAAACACTAACTAAATAGTTAGTGTTTTGATATTCTAAATGGCATGTAATTGATAAGGGTTTAAAACTTATTATACATACTTAAAAATATATTAGAACAATATGATATAATAATTATACGGAAGTGCTATTATGAAAAAAAATATACTTATTATAGGAGCAGCAAGA
>JAEEMF010000060.1 GCA_016283075.1 Bacilli bacterium
AAAGTATCTTTAAGTAAAGAATTATCTGATAATGCAAGTAGAGTAGATAAAACAATATCAGAAGATTTAGCTAAGAATATAAAAGAACTAGGTGAATTTAAATCCGCACTTAGTCGTAATATGAATGATGATTTTATTAAGATTAATAAAAGTATTGAAGAAAAACTTTCTTTAATAAGTGATAAGGTTAATGAAAGACTTGATCAAAACTTTGATAAGACTAATAAAACATTTAATAATATTTTAGAAAGATTAACTAAGATAGATGAAGCTCAAAAGAAGATTGATTCACTTTCTAATGATATTATTTCTCTTCAAGGAGTACTTACTGATAAGAAAACAAGAGGTATTT
This sequence comes from Bacilli bacterium, assembly GCA_016283075.1. Classification (GTDB taxonomy): domain Bacteria; phylum Bacillota_I; class Bacilli_A; order RF39; family UBA660; genus RGIG4266. Next base: position 353 of record JAEEMF010000060.1, read on the forward strand.
TTGGTGAAGTAACACTTACTAATATAATGACTAATGTCTTTGGTGAAGCAAATGATAAGATTTATAAATTACAATATTCATTTGATAATGAAAGAATTGCTGACTGTGTCTTATTTGCACCAGAGCCACTTGGTACTATTGCAATTGATTCTAAGTTTCCACTTGAAAACTATCAAAGAATGATGGATAAATCATTAAGTGCTGATATTAGAAAACAAGCTGAAAAAGACTTTAAAACTAATATGAAGAAACATATTAATGATATTTCAGAAAAATATATTATTCCTAATGTTACTTCTGAGCAAGCAATACTATTCTTACCAGCTGAAGCTATATTTGCAGAAGTAAATGCTTATTTTAATGATATTATTGATTATGCTTATAAAAAACATGTTTGGATAGCAGGACCTACTACTTTAATGAGTACTCTTACTACTGTTCAAATAGTTCTTAAAAATATCGAAAGAGATAAGAATGCTAGTATTATAAGAGAACAGCTAGAAGGCTTAGCAGAAGACTTTAGAAGATATAAAGAAAGATGGGATAAGTTATCTAGAAGTATTGATACAGTAACAAAAGATGTTAAAGATATTAATACTACTACTGATAAGATTACATCTAAATTTAATAAAATTAGTTCAGGCAATGTTATTGAATATACTGAGCCACTTGAATTAGAAGAAAAAAATGAGGATTAGTTAAATAATCCTTTTTTTGTTAAAAAAAATATGCTATGATTTATTTAGGGTGGTTTTATGGTTGATAATGCTATTGTATCAAAATTCGTAAACCTTCTTAGTGAAGGTTTTTATAGTGCGGAAGATATTTCTACTAAGTTAGATTTATCCTATGAATATGTTAAAAGTGTTTTAAAAGAATTAGAAAATAATTTAGTTATTGTATCTAATAATGATAAATACTCTTTAACAAGTAAAACTGACTATATTTTAGCAGATTTATATAATGATAATGGTAAATATTACATTGTAGATAAAGGTGTACAAATATATATTGATGAAAAACGTTTAAACGGAGCTAAAGCAGGAGATAAGGTAATCGTTGATGTTATTTATACTAATGGTACTGTTGCTTCTGGAAAAGTTTTAAAATCTAAAACTAATGAAAAGCAATATACTGGAACTGTTATTCATAATGGTGCAAGAGCCTTTGTTATTCCTGATAATAAAAAAGGATTTATTGGTATCCTTGATGAAGACTTTGTTGATGGAACAGTACTAGGATTTACTTTAAAAGAAAAGATTAATGCATATTCAAGTGATGATGTATATAAAGTAAATGTAGTAGAAAATCTAGGACATAAAGATGATATCGGTATTGATAGAAGAGCTCTTTTATTTAGACATAAAGTTCAAATAGGATTCCCAGATGAAGTACTTGAATCTGTTAAGAAAGTACCACAAGTAGTTACAGAAGAAGAACTAGAGGGAAGAGTAGATCTTCGTGATAAACTATTCTATACTATTGATCCAAAAGGAGCTAAAGACTTTGACGACTCAGTATGTATTACTAAGTTAGACGATGATAAATATAGAGTTGATGTTGCTGTAGCAGACGTTACATACTATGCTAATATGGGTAGTCCTATATTTGAAACAGGAGTAAGAAGAGGAACATCTTATTACTTATCTAACTCTAATGTTCCTATGATACCAAGAGAACTATCTAACGGAATATGTTCACTTAATCCTAATGTAGATAGAATGGCTTTAGTATTTAGTGCTATTATCACTAAAGATGGTGAAATAGATGACTTTAATATCTTTGAAGGAGTAATTAACTCTAAAAAGAAAATGACATATGATGAAGTAAATGATGTTTTAGAAAAAGGTATTATTTCAGATGAAATGAGACCATTTGTAGATAACTTAAAAACATTTGAAGAAGTATATAAAATACTTCAAGATAGATTAGATAAAAAAGGCTTTGTTGATTTTAGACTTGCTGAAACAAGAACAAAATATGATGAAGAAGGTAATATAGAAGGATTTGAAAAATATTACCAAGGAACAGGTCAAAATATGATTGAAGTAGCAATGCTTTTAGCAGGTGAACTAGCTTCTTTATATTTAGATCAGTTATATTATAAACATGTATATAGAGTTCATAGCGGAGCAATCCCTGAAAAAGTAGATGGATTTATAGAATATGCTAAAGGTAAAGATATAGATGCATCTATATTAAAGAACTGTGTAAATAGTGATTTTAATACATTCTTAAATAGTGCTTATGAAAATGAAAATTATGACATAATAGCACGTAAATTACTTAAGTGTACTTCTAGAAGTTTTTACTCTAGTGAACAAGGACCTCACTTCGCTATTGGTATAGATAGTTATGCTCAGGTAACTAGTCCGATGCGTAGAGGTGGAGATTTAATTTGTCATAGTATTATTAAAGAGTTCTTAAAAGGAAGAGAAAATCCTTTTACAACTAATTTATTAAATTACTACTGTAAGATATTAAATTCTTCTGAAAGAAATGCAGATAAAGTAGAACTTCAAGATGTACTTATGTGTATGGCTTTATATATGAAAGACCATGTAGGAGAAGAATTTGAAGGTAGAATTACTAATGTATCTAAGTTTAGTTTAGAAGTAGAACTAGATAATAATGTAATAGGAAGAATCCCAGTAGATAAAGACTATGAACTTACTTTTGATGAAAGTACTGACTCTTTAAGAGATAAAGATAATAATATAGTATTTGAACTAGGTAAAAGAGTTAAAGTAGAAGTAAGTGAAAACATTAATACTAAGACTGGTGATATTCAGTTAATACCTAAAAATATGCCTAAGAAAGTTAAATTATATACAAATAACTAATCTACTTTACATAAGAAATATAGCGAAATGCTATATTTTTTTTGCTTTTTATAGTATGATTATAATGGTGATATGTATGATAGATGAAGAAAAAATATTAGAACTTATTAAAAAGAGTGATAAAGCATTATCCGTATATGAAATATATGATGCCTTAGAACTAAAATCTACTGAAGATTTAAAAGAGTTATTAAAAGTTCTAAATAAGATGGAAGATAATTTACAAATATATCGTACTAAAAAAGATAATTATATGATATTTTCAAATAGTCATCTTAAAATAGGTAAGATGATTGGTAATAAAAGAGGATTCGGTTTTGTTAATGTAGATGATAGTGATGTTGATGTATTTATTCCTGCTTCACAAATGAATAATGCAATTGATGGAGATAGAGTAGTTGTAGAAATAACTTCTGAAAATGGGGATAAATTAGAAGGAAAGATTACTCGTATTATTGATCGTAATTTAGATATTATGGTTGGAGAATACGTAAAAGATAAAGATGGAAACGGAACTATTAAATTAGATAATGATAAATTAAAAATTACTTTATTAATTGATAAAGTTGATTCTATGGGAGCACTTGATGGTCATAAGGTTATTGTTAAAGTAGGTAAAAAACTTAAAGATAATAACTATAAAGGATTTGTTATAAAAATCTTAGGACATAAGACTGACCCTGGAGTAGATATTTTATCTATTGCAGCAAAATATCAAATTGAAGATGAATTCCCAGAAGAAGAAATGGAAGAAATTAAAAAGATTCCAGATCATGTACTTGAAAATGAATATGTAGGTCGTAGAGATTTAAGAGATCAAATGATATTTACTATAGATGGTGACGATACTAAAGATATCGATGATGCTATTAGTTTAGAAAAACTTGCTAATGGTAATTTTAAACTTGGAGTACATATCGCGGATGTATCTTACTATGTAAGAGAAAATACTAAAATAGATGAAGATGCTTATTTAAGAGGTACTTCAGTATATTTAGCAGATAGAGTAATTCCAATGCTTCCAAGAGAGTTATCAAACGGAATATGCTCACTTAATCCAGATGTTGATAGACTTGCTATGTCATGTGTTATGGAAATAGATGAAACTGGTAAAGTAGTAGATTATGAAATATTTGAAAGTGTTATTAAATCTAGAAAACAAATGACATATAAAAATGTTAATAAAATACTTGAAGAGAATATTGTTCCAGAGGGATATGAAGAATTTGCTGATACTTTAAGACTTATGGGAGAATGTTCTAAAGTAGTTCGTAAAGCTAAAGTTAAAAGAGGATTTATTGATTTTGACTTAGATGAAGTGAAATTAATAGTAGGTGACGATGGTAAGGTTACTGATGTTAAACTTCGTGATAGAGGAACTGCTGAAAAACTTATTGAAGACTTTATGATTGCTGCTAATGAAACAGTAGCAAGTCATATATTCTATATGGAACTTCCTTTTGTTTACCGTGTTCATGGTGAACCAAGTGAAGAAAAAGTAATGAACTTCTTAAAATTTGTTAATATTCTAGGACATAGAGTAGATGGTAAGTTTAAAGAAATTACACCACACTCAATGCAAACTATTCTAGAACAATTAAAAGATGTTAAAGAATACCATATTCTTTCTAATATGCTACTTAGAAGTATGCAAAAAGCTATTTATGATAAAGTAAATATTGGACACTTTGGTATAGCAAGTAAGTGTTATACACACTTTACTTCTCCAATTAGACGTTATCCAGATACAACAGTACATAGACTTCTTAGAACATATTTATTTGACCATGATTTATCTAAAGAAACAATAGATCACTGGGAAGGTAAACTTACAATGCTTACAGAACATGCATCAGAAAGAGAACGTGCTGCTGCAGACTGTGAACGTGAAGTTGATGATATGAAGATTGCTGAATATATGGAAAACCATATAGGAGAAGAATATGATGGTATGATAAATACTGTACTTAATTTTGGTATGTTTGTAGAATTACCAAATATGATTGAAGGACTAGTTAAAATAGATTCTCTTAAAGATGATAGATATTTATATGATGAATCTACATTCTCAATAGTAGGTCAAAGCAGTAAAAAACGTTATCGTTTAGGAGATAAAGTTAAAGTTAAGGTAGTAGCTGCTTCTAAGGAAGCTAAAACAGTTGATTTTGAGATTATAAGTAAAATAGATGAATGATACTATAGAATTAATTGAAGATATGGTAAAGAAAAAGAAAAAGGTCTCAAGACGTAAAACATTTATAGTAGTATTTATACTATTATTAATGGCTGTTTTAATTAGTTTATCTATTTATTTCTTTATAAATAGAGATAAAAAAGAAAAAGAAGTTACACCTGTAACAGTAGAAGAAAAGAAAAAAGAACCAGTTGAAGAAACAACGAGTTTCTCCTTTATTGGACTAGGAGATGCTCTTCTTCATCCGGCTGTATATCAAGATGCCAATACTGGAAAAGTAGGATCAGACGGATACTACATATATGATTTTCATAAAATGTTTAGTTATGTTTCTGATTTTATAAAACCTTATGATTTAAAGTTTTATAACCAAGAAACTATAATAGGTGGTAAATCACGTGGTTTATCAGGATATCCATGTTTCAACTCACCAGATGAAATTGGTTTAAACTTAGTTGATATAGGATTTAATATAGTAAACTTAGCTTCTAACCATACAATGGATAAAGGTATAAATGCTATATCTTATTCTACAGACTTCTGGCAAAAACAAAAAGGAGTCTTATCGATAGGAAGTTATAAATCTAAAGCTCAAAGAGATAGTATTGAAATAAGAGAAGTTAATGGTATTACATATGCCGTACTAAGTTATACATATGGAACCAATGGTATTCCTGTTCCAAGTGGATATGAATATATGGTAAATGTATGGCCTGATGATAGTAGAAGTGCTTTTGAAGCATATAAACCAACTGTTAAAAGAGATGTTGAATCTGTAAGAGATAAAGTAGATGTTTTAATGGTTTCAATGCACTGGGGTACTGAATATCAATTAGGTGCTACTAACTGGTATCAACAAGAAGCTGCAAAATATTTATCTAGTTTGGGTGTAGATGTTATAATAGGTACACATCCACACGTAGTACAACCAGTTGAGTTTGTAGACGATACATTAGTAATATATTCGCTAGGTAACATGGTATCTTCTCAAGCAATTAACTATGATTATTCAAGTTATAAGAAATATTATAGATTAGTTGGAGGAGTTGCTGCATTTACTGTTAATAAGAAAACAGTAGATGGTGAAACAAAAGAAATAAGTATATCTGATGTTAAAGCAGATGTAGTATATAACTACTACTCTTCTAGTAGAACTAATTTTAAAGTATATCCATTTAGTAAATTAAATAATAATATATTATATAATTATAAGGATGTATACGAATATTATAAAAAACAATTAAATCCAAAAGGAGATTCTCGTATTAAAGTAGGTTTCCTTGAATAGGGGGATATTTATGGAAATTGTTAATAGACAAGCTAGATTTAACTATACCATTCTAGAAGAAGTAGAAGCAGGTATTTCCTTAAAAGGAACTGAAGTTAAATCTATAAGAGATGGTAAAGCTAATATAAGAGATAGCTATGCTATTATAAAAAATGATGAAGCTTATCTTTTAAATATGCACATAAGTGAATATAAAGAAGGTAATATCTTTAATCATGAAGAAACAAGAACTCGTAAATTACTACTACATAAAAAAGAAATCTTAAAACTTAGAGATAAAATAGCTCTTCAGGGTTTAACTTTAGTACCACTTAAAGTTTACTTTGTAAAAAATAAAGTAAAAGTACTTATTGGACTAGCTAAAGGTAAGAAAACCTATGATAAGAGAGAAAGTATTAAAGAAAGAGATATAGAACGTAATTTACAAAAGAATTATAAGCTTAGATAGCATTTGACACCATCATTAAATTAGCATATAATGGTGGTGTTATTTTATTTGGGGCTGCTTTGGTTTCGACAGGAATATCAAGGCTTAAGTGGCAAGTGGAAGGTACGCCTTAAGTACAAACAAAAAATAACTGGAAACGGTTTTAACAAATTAGCCTTAGCTTAATTTAATATACGAGGCTGCTTCTATTCTATCTTTCCCGCGGATAGTTTATGAGGCTCGATTTAGTGGGATATACTATTACGATGTCTATAAGTAATAACGAATAATATAGACTTACTAGAGAAGAGATTGTTAGTTATCAATTTTTTCTAGGAATCCTTATTAACTGACTAAACTTGTAGAGGCTTAAGATGAGGTATTTTTGGACAGGAGTTCAAGTCTCCTCAGCTCCACCATTTGAAATATAAATCAATCAGAAATGATTGATTTTTTTTATTTTTTGTTTTCAAATAATAATTCTTAGTGTATAATAAAAAACACTATTATATTATCGGAGGATATTATGCAAACTTTATTATTATTTATTGGATCATTTATTGTTAGTAGAATTATGGCAAATTATAATTCGGATAGAATTAATACTGCAATCGCTGAAAGCGGCTATAAAGTCAAATACTCAAGGATATTTGAATATTTGAAAAAAAATAAAGTATTATCTTTACTAGCTATATTTGCTACTATTATTCCAGTATTAAATATTTTAACGCAAATTAAAACTGCGTGTAATTTAAATATAAATATGGAAAAACATTTAAAACTATATGATTTAATGGGTGCACTTATTCCTATGACTGAGGAAGAAAAGAAAAAATATTCTGAGGAACCTACACTAAAGAATTTTAGAAATATTTGTTTCGATAGTGATGTTTTATTTACACCAATTAAAACTATTCCTGTTACTAATGGCAAAGAAGAAGGCTATATTTACTATAAGGGAATTGAAGATAATTATGATTTTAAAATTATTAGAGTACCAAAATTCATGAAAGATGATAGTGAAGAGAAAATTTTAAAAATTATATATTTATTTTCTTATCCTCAAGAAGTAAGATTTAAAAAATGGCCACATTTATATGTGAAGGAAATACAAGAAACTGTATTAAAAGAATTAGTAACTAAAAAGGAAGCGCTTGAAAACAAAGAAGAAACATCTAAACAAGAAGAAGCAGTATTAGATAATAATGAAAATTTACTTAGCGTTGATGAAATACTTAAATTAATTGATGAAAAAATTAGTAAGTTAAAAGATTATAATTCAAGAGTTAATAATCCAAAAATTGATGAAAGTATTAACAAATTAGAAAACTATTTAGAAAACAATTTAAACGATAATGAAGAACCAAAAGAAGAATTACCTAAAAGTCCTTATTCAAAAAGATAATAAATAAACTTAGGAGGGAAAACATGAAATATATATTATTAATAATAGGATCTAGAATCATTTCAAATTTGATAAGTAAAAAAACTAATGAAACTACTTATACTATTGTTGGTCTTTCTGGTAGAAAGTTAAGTTATTCAAATGCAGTTGATTATGCTAAAGAACATAAATTATTAGTATCTTTATCAATATTATGTGATTTTTGCCCAGTCATAAATGTTTTAAGCTCTATTTATACACGTATTCGTATGAGAAAGAATCCTGATCATGTTGTAAACATTATGAATAGACTTGGACTATTAGTTCCTATGACAGAAGATGAAAAAGAAATGTTTAAGGAAAATCCATGTCAGAAAACTATGAGTAAAATTATGGGGAATGATGTAATCTTTAAAAGAAAAGAAACAAAGATTGTTAGTGATAATGCAGGAATGAGCCTTATCACATATAAGAGAAGACCTGATACTAATGAAATTAGAATTTGTAAGGTTATAGGTCCTCTTACATCTGCTAGTAAGGAAGAACAATTAAAAGCTCTAATACCAACCCTTTATACTAAGGAAAAGGCATTTGAAATATGGCCTGACTTATTTAAAAATGATGATAGTATTTTACCTATAAGTGATTTTAAAGAGGAAGAACCATCATTTGCTATTATTGATGATGATTCATCTGTTGATAAGTCTCTACTTGGTACTGAGAAGGGCGAAAAAATATCTAAGAATTTTGAACACTTACTTGATGAGTATTATTTTAGACAAATTCAAAACTATGATATGAATCATGAAGATGATACACCTAAGAAACCATATACAAGATAATTATTATTAATAGGAGAGTTTTATGTATTTAGAAAGAAAAGAACCTGAAAATGTAGATTTATATAGTAGTTCAAATTTAACTACAAACCAAATTATTGAAAAAATTAATGATTTACTTAATAATTGTACTGAAACAGTTAATACTATAGTTAATGCTGATTTTGATAAATTATCCGATGAAGAATATTATAAAATGATTTCTAAAATTTACTATATTAATGTATGGTATGAAGATTATTTAAAAGTATTGTCAAAAAAATATGGTAAAAAGTATGACACATTTATTACATTCCCTGTTGATAGTTTCCATAAAGTATGGAAAAGTGAAGGACATGGTGAAAAAGTAGATACTTATATGCAAACTGTATATGATGAATATACTGCAGCAGTTCCTTTTGGACATGAATGTACAACTAAAGATTCTATTACTATACAAGATGTAGAAGAATATATAAAAGATGATTCTATACTTCTAATTGATAGAAAAGAAGTAGAAACATATGACGGAGAAGAATGTGATAAGAATTATAAACAATTCCCGATATTCGGACACTCAAAAGATGATTTAAATGAATCATTAAATTTCTTTAAAAATAATATTTCTTTATTTGTAGAATTATTTAGAAAAGATTATCCAAAAGCTCGTGTACTTGAGGATTTAAAAGATTATCTATATGACTTTTCTTCAGATTTAAATGATAGTATAGCTGCTATTGGAGAAGTTGATTATGATATGTCTAGAAAAGCTGAAGCATGTAGAATATGGTATTATAGTTCTAAAGAAGGTCTTGCTTTCCAAAAAATGTTAAAGGACATGAAGATATAGAGAAATGAGTAATCATTTCTCTTTTTTATGCTATAATTAATTATAGATGGAAGGTAGGATAATATGAACGAATTCATGAGAGTTGCTAAAGATTTATCTGAATATAATTTAAAAACTAATAGTGGTGGACCTTTTGGTGCAGTAATAGTTAAAAATGGTGTTATTATTGGAAAAGGCTCTAATCATGTACTAGCTAATAATGATCCAACTGCTCATGCTGAAGTTATGGCTATTAGAGATGCTTGTAAGAATATTGGTTCATATGACTTAACAGGATGCGAGCTATATACATCTTGTTATCCATGTCCTATGTGTTTTTCAGCAATTATATGGTCAAATATTAAAACTATTTATTATGGTAACACTAAAGATGATGCCGCTGATATAGGATTTAGAGATAGTTTTATATATGATATTATTGAAAAATTAAATAAAAATGAAAGTGTAGATGCCCTTAATTTACAATGTATGGATAGAGAAGAAACTATTAAAGCCTTTAATGACTTTAAAAATAAAAGTGATAAAACAATATATTAGGCAATAATATGAATCTTGTTTTTCTAGATATTGATGGTGTATTAAATAGTCAAAACTTCTTTTTTAATAGGAAGTTAAATAAACATAAACCAGTTGATTTTTCACATACAGATGATTTAAGAGTTATATCACAAATGCTTCGTATAGATGCTACATGTTTTGAATATGTACTTAAAGCAGTACAAGAAACACATTCTTATGTAGTAATAATGTCTTCAATAATAGCTTTAGATTATTTCGATAAGATAGTAGATTATTTTAATATATTAGGATTACCTGTTATAGGTAAGATAGAGGGCCCTTCTGCTAATAGAGGGGAAGGAGTTAAAAAGTTCGTTAATACTTTTAAACCTAAATCATATTTATTATTTGATGATGAGATATTCCCTAGTTATGATGAGGAATTACTTAATCATTTAGTTAAAACTAGTTTTTATGAAAATGGTTTTGAAGAAAAACATTATTTAGAAGCACTTGAAAAATTTAATGCACAAAAAGTATTTGTAAAAAAATAAAATGATTACATCGTAATCATTTTTTTGTTATTATTTCAATTAATTTCTTAGTACTAAAACTAGGTTCATGATTCTTACTAGTAGCAATACCTATATATCTACTAGGAATCTTTTCTTTTATATTTAGTTCATATAATCTATTATTTTCTAAATCATCTTTTAAGTATTCTTTTGTTGCGTATCCTATACCAAGTCCTATTTTAGTAAAATCTACTACTAGTGAATAACTGGCAAGTTCTATATTTGGTTTAAGTACAACACCATTATCTCTAGCAAAGTTATCTAGAAACTCTCTAGTATTTGCTCCTTTAGCTTGAATTATTAATGGATAGTTATTTAATTCTTTTAAAGATAATTCTTTTTTAGTTAAATCTAGATATTTATCACTTACAACAAAACAGTCGTTTATTTTTCGGCATTTAGTTACTTCAATATCATCTCCATAACTTCTTTCATTTAAATTAAGTATTATTATATCTATCAATCCATTACGTAGTTTAGGCCAAAGATCATTAGTATAATCAGTATGTATTTGTATATCTATTTTAGGATATAGTTTATGAAACTCTTCTAAATAAGGAAGTAGAAACTGTCTTGTTAAGGTAGTACCTATTCCTATTCTTATTGTTCCCGATTCTAGATTTATTAAATCAGTAAATTTATTTTCAGCACTATTTATATACTCTATAGCTCGTTTTATATAGTTATAAAATTCTTTCCCTTCTTCTGTTAAGATTACTCCTCTTTTAGTTCTAATAAATAGAGTTCCTCCTAGCTGTTCTTCTAAGTTCTTAATAGATTTAGATATAGCTGGCTGAGATATATTTAATTCTTCACTTGCTTTGGTAATATTACCATTATTTGCAACTACATAAAATATTCTATATAATTCAAAGTCTATATTCATAATAACCTCCTGTTATGATAAACATATCTAATATGTATTTTAATTATATCAATATCCATATTATAATACAAGTAAGAGGTGATACTATGAATAATCTAATTGATATGCATATGCATACTATTTATTCAGATGGAGAGTTATCTCCAGATGAACTTGTAAGTAAAGCTATAGAAAAAGGAATAAAAACTATGGCAATAACTGATCATGATACTACAAAGGGATTAAGAAATCTTGATAAAAGTAAATATAAGGATATAGAAATAATAAATGGTATAGAAATATCTATTAAAGTTCCTAAAGGACAAATGCATATTTTAGGATATGACTATGATATTAATGATGAAAAAATTAATAATAGATTAGAAGAACTTAGAAATAATAGTTATAATCAAGTAGTAGCAATTATGGGAGAACTTGTTAAACAAGGTATTAAGTTTAAAGCAGAAGATATACAAGGTATTTTTAACTGCTTAGGAAATATAGGTAGACCTAATATAGCAAGAGTAATGGTTAAATATGGAATTGTATCTACTAACCAAGAAGCCTTTGATAAATATTTAATAGAAGCTTATGAAAAGATTAGAGGATCTGGAAAAGGAATCTTATATGATGAAGCACTAAGTTTAATAAATAATAGTGGTGGTATAGCAGTACTAGCACATCCTAAATCACTTAAGATGGATGAAAAAGAATTTTTAATAACCTTAAGAGAATTAATTGATAAAGGATTAAGAGGTATAGAAGTATATCACTCAACACATTCTAAAGAAGATATTGAATATTTTGAAAGAATTGCTAAAGAATATAATTTACTAGTAAGTGGTGGAAGTGATTATCACGGACCATTTGTTAAACCTGATATAGAGCTTGGTACAGGAAGAAATAATAATCTTCATATAAAACAGTTATCTTTAGTAGATGAACTACATAATAGACATTTTTAAAAGAGTACTTAGTTACTTCTTTCTAGCCTAAGTACTGCAGACAATCAAATAATTATGTTTATTATTAATGTTGAAAAGTGTCCATATCTTTCAACAATGAGAACAAATTAGTGTGTTTGTGATAAAATGTTTATAGGAGGATATTATGGAAGAAGTACAAGAATTTATTAAATCATGCGGAGTGTATTATCTTGCTACAGTAGATGGAGATACTCCAAAAGTAAGACCTTTTGGTACTGCTGAAATATTTGAAAATCATTTATATATTCAAACTGGAAAGAAAAAAGATGTTTTTAAACAAATAGAAAAGAATCCTAAAGTTGAATTATGCTGTTTTAAAGAAGGTAAGTGGCTTAGACTTTCAGGAGAACTTGTTTTAGATGATAGAACTGAAGCTAAGAAAGATATGCTTGATAAAAATCCTAATTTAAGAGGTATGTATAATGAAAATGATGATAATACAGCTGTACTATATTTTAAAGATGCAGTAGCAACTATATCATCATTTACAGGTGAACCTAAGGTTATAAAATTTTAAGAAAGTGTATACTTTCTTATTTTTTTTGATATAATAAGCAGTACTTATTAAGTGTGGTGATATAATGCTAAATTTCTCTAGACGTGCACTTTGTATTTCGGATGTTAAGAGTATATTTTTAACTAAATCATATCCAAATATAAAAACTGGTAAAATTGTGCCTAATATTAATCTTATTTTTGATGATGATTATTTGCCAGTATTAGAAAGTGCTGTCGGAACTGTTTGTCCAGTTAAAGTAAATGATAAATATAAAAAAACAACTTATGATGATATTAAGTTTTATGCTACTAGTACTAAGAGTGAAGATGGAGTAATTGATATACATATAAATGATACTTCTTTATTCTTTAGTCAGATTTATCATTTGGCTCAGACTTTATCTAGAGTATGGTCTTTTTATGATAAGCCTCTTCCTGACTGTAATGCAGCACACTGGGTAATGACTCATATATGGCTTAGAATGGGA
>JAEEMF010000061.1 GCA_016283075.1 Bacilli bacterium
AATATATAGTATTAAGTTAGGAATTCCTAAATTAGCAGAATTATTTACAGTACCAATTGGTTCAAGTGAATACTGGACTATGAGTAAAGCTGATGAAAATACTAATCTTTATACAATTTCTACTGAAGGCGTTAAAGTAGCAAGTTATACTTCAACTAATAAATATATTAGAGAAACATTTGTAATATCTAAGGAATTACCAGTAACTAAAGGTTCCGGTACCATCTCAGATCCTTATGTTGTAATACCAGCATAATTATAGTATAATTAATGAAGGTGATTAAATGGACAGATATATTGAATATGCACTTCTTATTATTGTTACTGTTATCATAGCAATTGCTATATCAAGAGCAACAAGAAAAGATGCAAAAATTGAAGTTAATAAATTAGTTGATTTCTTAGGTGGAAAAAATAATATTATTAGTTATGAAGCTAATAAATCAAGATTTATGGTTACTTTAAAAAATATTTCATTAGTTAATAAAGAAGGTATTCAAAAGATGGGTGCTCAAGGTATGGTTGAAATTGATAATCAATTAAAGATTATTCTTGGTACTCAAGCCGAAGTATTAAAAAAATATATTGATGAATTAAAATAAAAATACAAGGTTTAAAACCTTGTATTTTTTTAATCACTAGCATCTATATCTAAAGTAATATTAATTTTATAATCTTTATATTTTTCTTTTACTTCGTCATATATAGATTTATATATAACATCTGGTTCTTTTATTTTAAAATCAATTATGATATCAAAGCTTATTGATTTTTCTGCTTCATCTAAATAGAAACCATGCATTTGCAATATTCCGTTATGTTTAAATACTATATCTTTAACATCTTTTCTAATATTTATTATTTCTTTATCAGTAGTGTTTACTGAATATACTCCTATGGTATGTAAGATAATACCATATTTTTGTAATATCATTTTACTTATATCTCTTGAAGTTGCGTCTATATCCGCAACTGTTAAAGTATCTTTTACTTCAATATGTACTGAGCCAATATATTTATCAGGACCATAATCATTTAATATTAAATCATATACTCCTTCTACATTATCTATTGTAAGAATATCCTTCTTTATTGATTTAGTAAGTTTACTTTCTGCTCTTCTTCCTAGTACATTATCAATCGCTGATTTAATTAAAGATAATGCTGATTTAATAATAAAGATAGAAATTAATAAACCTACATATGCTTCAATATTTAATTTAAATATCATATATATAATAGTAGATATTAATACTGATAAGGATAGTACTGCATCTTGATAAGCATCTATTCCACTTGCAACAAGGGTATCTGAATTAACTTTTTTACCAGTTCTTTTTACATACATTCCAAGTACTATTTTAACAAGTATACCAATTACTAATACAATAATAGTTATAGTACTATAGTTTACTTTTGTAGGATTAATTATCTTTTTAAAAGATTCTCCAAAAGAAGTAATACCTGCATATAAAATGATACCTGATACTACAAGTGAAGCCATATATTCAATTCTTCCATATCCGTATGGATGATCTCTATCAGGAGCTTTTCCAGCAAACTTAGTACTTACTATTGTAACAATGCTAGATAATCCATCACTTAAGTTATTTAAAGCGTCTAGTATAATTGCAATAGATCCTGCTAATAGACCCGCTATTACTTTTATAATAGATAAGAATATATTACTTAGTATAGCAATAATACTTGTTCTTACTACTATTTGTTCTCTACTTTTTTTCATAAGTCACCTCTATATTTACTTTTATTATACAAAAAAAGACTAGCTGTTGCTAGTCATTTCTGGATATATTTCTTTATTATAAGAATGCTGAGTTGTTTGTATTTTTAAGAATTGTTCATCATCAGCAAGGAAGAAATCATATATTAACATATTTACTCCGTCTGATCTTACTGGGTCATCCCAAGTTAAATCTAAGTGATACCAGTTATTATCTAGTTCTACAGCATTCCATATATGATCATCAGTAGATATTTTATAATTCCTAATATTTAAATAATTTAAGAATATTGCCATAGCATCAGTATATCCACTACAAAGAGCAATATGGTTACTATAAAGACCAGTTGCTTTATGTGAGTTATTTATATTTGCAGAATAAATATTATTCTTTATTTCATTAGATTTTTCTTCATCATATTTAGTATTATTTATTAAATAATCATGTACTGCTTTAATAGCATCGTTATAACTCATTCCTTCTGTAAGTACTTCAGAAGATATTTCATTCATAGTTTTATTTATATAAGCTATATCTACTTCATTATATAGTTTATCTACACTTATAGTTATCTTTCCCATAGAGTTAGTAGAGATAAATAACTTGTTAAAACTATTGTATGGATGAACAAAGTTATTTATTAAAGTAAGTGAATTAGATTCACCAGAAATTTCTTTTATATCATCTACACATTTTACATAGTCTTTATCACAGTAGAATGAGAATTCATCCATACCACTATCTACTATAGTATATATATTATTTAAAATATCCTTTTTACTCTTTGTTTCAAAATCATGAGTTATTTGAACATAATCATAATCTTCTCTTTTACTATAATCATTCAATGTTAATTCTTTTAATTCTTTTTTATATATAAAATTATTAATAATAAATTGATTAATATTTTCATTAAATATAATTACACTTATAAGAATAGTACAATAAAGTATAATGACAATAACTTTAGTTGCTGTCTTCATATAATCACCTAATATAAGTATATCATAAAGGCAAAAAAAAAGAAGTAAAATTACTCCATGCTGTTAACTTTTTTAGTTAAACGAGCTTTACTACGAGCACTTTTATTCTTTGTTGTTACACCGCTTGCAACTGCTTTATCAATTCTTTTAATTGCAACTTTTAAATTAGCAGCAGCTTTTTCTTTATCTTTATTTAATACAGCTTTTTCTACATTCTTAACAGCTGTTCTCATACTTGCTTCAAAATTATTGTTTTCTACAGTTCTTTTAATATTTTTTCTAACAGCTTTTTTAGCATTTTTCATATTTGCCATACAATTTCACCTCCCAGGTCAACTTAACAATATAGATTTTAACAAAAAAAATGTTAAAATGCAATAAAAAACAGCACTTTTATTAAAATAATACTATTATTTTTATCTTTTAAAAAGAATGCTTGTATGATATAATTACTTTGTAGATAGAAAGTTAAAGAAAGGGTAGTTAATTATGAATAAAGAAATGATAAATGTAATTGATGAAACTGGTACTTCTAAACAAGTAGAAGTAGTAGCATATTTTACTTTAAAGTCAAATGGTAAAAATTATTTAATATATACAGAAAACAAAACAGATGTAAGTGGGAATGTAGAAACTTATACATCTGAAATAGTAGATAATAATGATGGTACTGCTACATTATTAGGAATTACTGATGATTCTGCATGGGTAGAAATTAAAAAAGTAATGTTAGATATAGCTAAAGATGGGGAGTAGATATTAATGAATAATAGTTTATATTCAATTATTAGTGTTTCCACTTTAAAAGGTAAAACAATAAAAAAAGAAGAAACTAGAATTGCTTTATTAATATCTAACTTATTTAATAAGTTATCGAGTGGTTATTATAAAAAAAACAGTTTAATAGCACCAGCACCAGCTCCTGCTACTACACCTGTTAAACCAGTAATGCCTGCTCCAAGTATTCCTAATGTAATTAATACAGCTGTAGCTTCTAATCCAGTTGTAGTAGGACAAGATCCTATTATACCTGCTAAACAAGTGGAGGAAACAAAATCAGAAAAGAGTTTTACAGAAAAGACAACTCCAATAGATGTTATTTTCTTAAAAAGTACTAGAATGCACGCTAATTCACCTGCGAAAAAGTTACTAATTAGTAGAACATTTATTCAAAAGCTAATTGGTCACCGTGCTAAATCAATAAATGAAAATAAAAACAACATACCAGCTCCAAGAATGGCTACTATTCCAAAAATGGTAGATCCTAAAGATGAAGCTGTTAAAAAGTATGTTGATTTAATGAAAAAGAGAAAAGAAGCAATTGCTATGAAACAAGGGTATGAAAAAGAAATGACATCACTTGTTAATGAATTTGGTATTACTCTTGATATGGTAAATGCTGAACTTGCTAAAAGAGGAGAAGTTGCATAATTATGTAACTTTTTTTGGGAGGTTTTATGAAAGAACTTATTATAGGAAATCATGTATCTTTTAAAAAAGATACACAACTTCTAGGTAGTGTTAATGAAGAGCTTAGTTATGGAGGAAATACTTTCATGTTTTATACAGGAGCTCCTCAAAATACCGCTAGATGCGAAATAAATGATATTATTACTGAAGAAGCTATAAATCTTATGAAACAAAGCGGAATAGATTTAGAAAATGTAGTGGTACATGCACCATATATAATTAATCCAGCTAATACTGCTAACTTAGAGTTTTCTACAAACTTTTTAAAACAAGAAATAGATAGAGTAGAAAAACTAGGAGTTAAAAGATTAGTACTTCATCCTGGTAGTCATGTTAATTTAGGAGTAGATGTAGCTATTAAAAATATTATATTTGTTTTAAACGAGTGTATTACTCCTAGTACAAAAGTAGATATTTGTTTAGAAACAATGGCTGGTAAAGGTAGTGAAGTAGGAAGAACTTTTGAAGAGTTAAAAGAAATAATAGATGGTGTTAAATATAATGACAAAGTAAAAGTATGTTTAGATACATGCCATTTAAATGATGCTGGTTATGATATAGCTAATTTTGATAAAATACTTGATGAATTTGATAAAGTAATTGGTATAGATAAAATAGGATGTGTACATATAAATGATAGTAAAAATACTCTAGGATCTCATAAAGATCGTCATGAAAATATTGGTATTGGTACAATTGGTTTTGATAACTTACTAAATGTTATATATAATAAAAGACTTGAAGATGTACCTAAAATATTAGAAACTCCTTATGTAGGTGAAACTGATGATTCTAAAGAAAAGAATTATCCACCATATAAGTTTGAGATTGAAATGATAAGAGATAAGAAATTCAATGAACATTTACTTGAAGATATAAGAAGTTTTTATAAATAACTTATATCTTTTTTGTTATAAAAAACCTTTTCTTTTTAATTTTTATTTGCTATAATATACGTGCAAGAAATTGAGAAGGAGGGATAGTATGGCAAAAAAAGGTGAAGCAAGAGAAAGAATTACTCTTCAATGTACTGAATGTAAAGAAGAAAACTATCGTACAGAAAAAAATAAAAGAAATACAACTGATCGTTTAGAATTAAAAAAATTCTGTCCTAAATGTAAAAAACAAACAACTCATAAAGAAAAGAAATAATCTTTATGTTTTTAATAACTGCACCTATATGGTGGGTTAAAATAGGAGGTAAAATGTATGGTTAATGTTAATGATATTAAAAATGGTATGACAGTTATCTTTGAAGACCAATTATTTATCGTACTTGAATTTTCTCATGTAAAACCTGGTAAAGGTGCAGCATATGTACAAATGAAATTAAAAAACTTAAGAACAGGTTCTATTGTTGAAAAGAGATTTAATTCGGGTGTGAAACTAGAAAAAGCTTTAATTGAAAGAAAAGAAATGCAATATCTATATGCTAATGGTGACGATTTTAATTTCATGAATATGGAAACTTATGATCAAATCGATTTAACTGCTGCACAAATAGGTGATGCTGTTAAGTTCTTAAAAGAAGGCTTAAATGTATTTGTAACTTTCTATGAAGGTGAAGTATTAGGTCTTGAACTTCCAGATAAAATTTCTTATACAGTTGCAAAAACTGAACCAGCTGTTAAAGGTAATACAACTAATAACGCTTTAAAAGAAGCTTATATGGATAATGGTTTAATGGTAAAAGTACCTTTATTTATTAATGAAGGTGAAGAAATTACTGTTTCAACTAAAGATGGTAAATACGATTCAAGAGCATAATTTATATGCTCTTTTTTCTTGCTTAAAAAGTTCCTATATTATATAATTATATTGTCAGTATAGGAGTGAGAAAATGACTAATAGATTAACTAAAGAAGAATACTTAGATGTTAAAGAAAGTGTGTACCGTAATTTAGATAGTTTAAGACTACTTCCAGATGATAGATTAGACCGTGTATTTGAAGGAAAATATGGTACTGCACCTAATAAAAAAATCATTTTTAAGAACTCTGTAAACTGTCCAGATAATGAAGAAATGGTTCGTTTGTTTAGTGATATGGGTAATTCTGATTACATAAGAGAGCTATCTTCTAAATATGGACAAGAGACAATTAGCTATAAAAGAATGGAAATGAGTATGTATAGAGAGTACTTTATGGAAGCTGTAGGTATATATGAAAAATATAATGCTCCTATAAGTACTACTACTGATAAAGTAGATACTATAAATACATTACTTGGTATAGATGATAGTGATGAAGAAGATTTAAAATTATCTATTAAAGGTAAAAAAAACTATTTAAATAACTTAAAATCATATTCAAAACAATTAGATGATGAAATATATAAATTAAATAAAATTATTAAAGAAAAGACTAGTGTTAAAGCTGAACTTAAAGAAATTGCTTCAAAATTAGATGAATATGTAGAAGAAATGAAAAGTGGAGCTAAATAATTATTAAATAATAATAAATAATGCTTGACAAATACTATATAAAATAATATAATCATAGTCGTATAAAGAAAGAAAGAAGAAGTATCCACTTCTCACCTGATGACATCTAGACATAGGTAAAGAGCTGTTAAAATCTTAAATATTAGATTATGAATGGTTTTTAGGTGGATACTTTGTATTCACTTTTTTATTGGAGGTGTTTTGTATAGCTACTAATAAACAAAAGGATTTATTCATAAATGAACAAATCAAAGCTAAAGAAGTTATGGTTATTGGACCAAATGGAGAAAAATTAGGATTAAAGGGTATCCAAGATGCTCTTACTCTAGCAAAATATGCTGGATTTGACTTAGTATTAATGAATACTAATGGTAATCCACCAGTTTGCAAAATCATGGATTATAACAAATATAAATATGAAGCTAAAAAGAAAGAAAAAGAAAATCTTAAGAAGCAACGTGAAGCTAACTTAGAAATGAAAGAATATCGTTTATCAGTTGGTATTGATGTTGCAGATTTTCAAACAAGAGTTCGTAATTCTAGTAAATATTTAGAAAAAGGACATAAAATTAAAGTTTCTATTAAGTTTAAAGGAAGAGAAATGGCTCATCCTGAACTAGGTAAAAATGTTTTAATTCGTTTTGCAGAAGCAGTTTCTGCAATCTCTGAAATTGAACAACAACCAAAACTAGATGGTCGCTATATGACAATGATATTAATGCCAACAAAAGAAAAATAGGAGGAAGATTTATGCCAAAATTAAAAACACATAAAGGAACTAAAAAAGTTCTTAATGTTCGTGATGGTGGATCAATTAAAATTGGTCATCCAGGAACTAGACACAATACTGGAAAGAAAAATGCTGCATCTAACAGAAATGGTAGAAGTGCTTCAGCATTACACAAAACTGATTACAAAAGAATCAAATCAATTATCTAATTAAAAATAGTTAACAATTTATTATAGGAGGTAGAGAATATGGCAAGAGTTAAAGGTGGCACAATTAGTCGTGCTCGTCATAAAAAAGTTATGAAACAAGCCAAAGGTTACTTTGGTAGTAAACATAGATTATTCAGTAGTGCTAATGAACAAGTAATGCACTCTGGAAAATATGCATACAGAGATAGAAGACAAAAGAAAAGAGATTTTAGAAAATTATGGATTACAAGAATTAACGCTGCATGTCGTGCAAACGAAATCAGTTATTCTAAATTCATTAATGGTTTAGCTAAAGCTAATATTGAAATCAACAGAAAAATGTTATCAGAATTAGCTATCGCTGATGAAAAAGCATTCGCAGAATTAGTAAAAACTGCTAAAGCTGCTTTAGAAGGAACTTTAAAAGAAAAAGTAGTTAAAGCTGCTCCTGCTAAAAAAGAAACTGCTAAAAAAGCACCAGCTAAAAAAGAAGCTAAAGAAGAATCTAAAGATCTATCAAGTATGACAGTTGCTGAACTTCGTGAACTTGCAAAAGCTAAAGAAGTTAAAGGTGCAGCAACTATGAAAAAAGCTGAATTAATCGATGCATTAAAATAATCTATTTACATAGATTATTTTTTTTTACCCTTGACAAGAACAAATGTTTGTTTTATAATAAAACACATATATGATAGGAGTGACAAATATGAAAAACTTATATATCGATTTTGACGGAGTAATAATGGATACAATTGATATCAGTTATCAAGAATTAAAATTAATAGGTCTTGATGCTAAAAATATTTATGATCAAGAAAAGATTAGAGATTATTATGTAGGTCTTGATTGGAATCAAATGTTAAATAAGAAAGCATCGATTATAAATGACGCTTTTGATTGTATAAAGAAAATTATCGATAGTGGTAGATTTGAAGTAATGATTTTATCACATGTTAACTCTTTATCAGAAGCTGAAGAAAAAATTAAATATATTAGAAAATATTTAAAAGATATTACAATTATTCCAGTACCAAGAAGAGTTTCTAAAACTCAAATGGTTCATACAGAAGATGCTATTTTAATAGATGATTATGTAGAAAACTTAAAAGAGTGGAAAGAGGCTGGCGGAATTGGAATTAAGTTTTCCACTGAATTAAATGGAAAAGGATTTGTTGTTATAGATAGATTAGATCAAATACTTGACATACTTTAAAAATACCTTCCTTTATGATAAAATATTAACATAATAGGAATGTGATGAATGTGCAAGAATTTGTTAATAACGTAGTAGATAATTTACAAGATATAATACTTTCATTAAACCCTATTTTAGGAATTGTACTTGGAATGTTAGTTATTGTTACTGAATCAATGCTTCCGGTTCTTCCTTTAGGGGTTTTTATAACTTTTAATGTACTTGTATTTGGAAATGTATTAGGTTTTGCTATGTCGTGGGTAGCAACAGTAATTGGTTGTTCTTTAATGTTTTTGTTTGTTAGAAGATTTTTTCAATCTTATTTTAGAGATAAGATAAAGAAAAATAAGAAACTTAAAAAGATAATGGAAAGATTAGATGATATATCTTTTTCTAATTTAGTACTTATTACTTCTTTACCTTTTACTCCTGCTTTTTTAGTAAATATCGCATCAGGACTATCTAAAATGGATTTTAAAAAGTTTTTCTTACATATATTAATATCTAAGTTTGTTATAGTTTATTTCTGGGCTTATATAGGTTCAACATTTGTTAAAAGCGTAACAGACATATTTGTAATAATAAGATTGTCTTTATTACTTATATTTGCTTTTATACTATCAAAGATAGTTATGAAAAAGCAAAAAATTGATTAGGAGGATATATGGATTATATTATTATAGGATTATTAATTGTTGTTTTATTAATATCTATTTTCTCATTATCTAAAAATATTAATGAGGCTAAAATATCAGATAGATTATCTAATCTAGAAAAGAATACTATTAAAGAATTAGGAGAATTCAAAGTATCTTTAAGTAAAGAATTATCTGATAATGCAAGTAGAGTAGATAAAACAATATCAGAAGATTTAGCTAAGAATATAAAAGAACTAGGTGAATTTAAATCCGCACTTAGTCGTAATATGAATGATGA
>JAEEMF010000062.1 GCA_016283075.1 Bacilli bacterium
ATTACATCGAATATTATAACAATTATAGATACCAATGGAATTTAAAAAAGATGACTCCTGTACAATACAGAAATCATCTATTTTCATCCATTGTCTGAACTCTCTCTTTTTTATTTAGTCCTTGACATTGGGTACATTTTAAATTAATTATTCCTCTTTTTATATTTTCTTTAAAGATTTAACAATAAAGTCTACTACATCATCTTCGTTAACCTTAGTTTTTTCTTTATCTTCCTTTGTAATATCAGTTAAATACTTATCTACTATTTTAAGTTTAGTAATAGAGTTTAAAGGATATCCAGGATTAATTTTATCAGATAGTTTATCTACCATATAGATATTACTTTTTTCCCAAGTATACGATGATTCTTCTCCTAAACTATTTATTACTACTAAACCATATACCCATTTAGCATTAAGTATTCCATCTTTTCCATACTCTTTAACAAGACCTAGGTAGTGCTTTAGCATCTCTTCATCATTTAATGTTTTACCATTAACTCTTCTTACAAACATACCAGGTTGTTTATCTTTAGGAACTCCTTCTAAGTATAGATTATCATCCATACCCATAGAAGGTTTCTTTATTAAATCATAAAGACCCCTAGCCTTTATACGAGCATTTTCTATAGGTGTAGTACCATTTTCATCTACATCTAGACTAATACCTAAATCTTTTAAAGTACGAGTCTTAATATCATGTTTAAGTAATCCCTCTTCAAATCTTTTTCCTTTAGAAGCATTACCTGTTGCAAAATATATTTCTTCCATAATAAGCCTCCCATCATGCATTAACATTTATTATAAGTATTAATTTATTCACAGTCAATAAGAAACGAAAAAAGGAACAGCGTTCCTTTTTCTCCCTCTAATAAAGAGGCATTTCATTACATATACATATTATCATATATGGTATTATTTGTAAATAAAAAATTTATGTATAAACCTAGACTTTATCAATCAATTTATTCAATTTTAAAGTGCAAATTTTGCACTTTAAATGTAACTAATTGCACTTTAAAATTCATTTTAGTTTACTAAATATTTCTTTTAAAGGTTTGTTTATAACAAGAGTAGCCATATAATCAAATGGTGTTTTATCATTATTAATTATTACTAAGTTTTTACCTCCAAAATAGTATAGAAGACTACTAGCAGGCATTACTGTTAAAGATGTTCCTGCTACTATTAGTAAGTCTGCTTTTCTTAAATAATCAATAGATTTATCAAAATCAGAAGGAAGATTTTCTCCATATAAAACAATACCTGGTCTAATTATTCCACCGCAGGAACAAACAGGTTCTCCCTTACTTTTAAATATATAATCACTAGGATATTTTTTATAACAGTCATCACAGTAGTTTTTAAATACAGAACCATGTAGTTCTAATACATTTTTTGATCCTGCTTTTTGATGAAGTCCATCAATATTTTGAGTAATAACCGCTTTTAGTTTACCTTTTTCTTCAAGTTTAGCTAAATACTTATGAGTAATATTAGGCTTTATATTAGAACATTCAAAATTCTTTCTATAGTAATCAAAGAATAAATCAGTATCATTATATAAACATTTATTACTAAGTAAGTACTCCGGACTTACATCTAACTTTTCTTTATATAAACCATCTTTCCCTCTAAAGTCTTTTAATCCACTTTCTGTAGATACCCCTGCTCCTCCAAAGAAAACAATATTATTAGAGTTATCTATTAGTTCTTGTAATTTTTCTATATCATTCATAGTATCACCTAAAAGTATTATATCATTTATAACAAAAAAACTAACTATTTCTAGTTAGTTTATATTCTTATTGGTAGCGAGAGGGGGATTCGAACCCTCGACCCTCTGGGTATGAACCAGATGCTCTAGCCAACTGAGCTATCTCGCCATTTGTCAAACGACATATTGATTATATCAAATGTCGTATTATTTGACAAGACTTTTTTTATTTTTTATATTTTTTCAAATTCTTTGATAGATCTATTATTATATTCTTTTAAATCATCATATGATTTTTTATGTTTTTTAAGATTAGTTATACTGCTAATGATATCATCAGTACCTTCTATGTCATCTACATACTTTTCTAAATATTTAGGCATTACTATATCAAGTCCTAAAGCTTTTGCTTCTAGAAAAACCATTCCCTGCCCTTCATATCTACTTGTTAATATAAAACCATCCATTTTATCCATAATTGCATATGGATTCTTTTTATATCCACATAGTGTAACATAATCTTCAATATTAAGATCACTTATCATTTTAGATAGACTACTTCTTAAAGGCCCATCTCCTACTATATATAAATGAAAATCAACTCTATATTTAACAAGTTCATTTATATATGTTAGAAGTATATCAAATCCTTTTTGATGTACTAATCTTCCTACTGAACAGAGATTATATTTCTTACTATCTATAGTAATATCTATATTCTCGTCTTTTTTATCAAATATTTCCTTTGTATTAATTAAATTAGGTATAACATGGTATTCTTTATTACTTAAGTTATTTAACTCTTTAAAGGTATCTAAAACGCTTTTAGAGACTCCTACAAAAGTAGTATAGTATTTATATTTACTTTTAAAGAAATGATGAAGAACTCTATATTTAAATTCTTCTTTAAGTTTTATCTTTATATCATTATGTATATAAAGTACTTTCTTTTTACTATCACATAGTATACATCCCAAAGCTGTATCCATACTATAAGAATTATAATCTATAGCAATATCATATTTCTTAGTTATTTTATTTTTATAAAATAACTTAAGAATACTAAAATATACTAATTTAGTAAGTTTATGTCCTTTCATATAAATAATATTTACATTACTAGGAATATCCTCTACATATAGATTATTTCTATTATATAAATATAAATCTACATTATATTTCTTATAATCTAAATTATTAAGTAAATTAATTAAAGATTTTTCAATACCACCTATATTTAAATCAGTTTGAAATATAGCAATATTTTTCATATTATCACCTATTTAACTTTATTATTTTTTTCAGATAGTTTATATAATCTAGTAATTCTTTTAGCTATAAAAGTAGGCCAAAACTTTTTAAACATTATTAAATCTTCTTTAGTTCTTATACCTGCATTAATTATTTCAGTAGTAGTAGTTTCTTCTGAAATAGTATGTCCCATAAGAGGTTTATTTATATAAATAAATTTACCTTCTTCTTTAGATAGTTTTTCCCAGGCATACCAGTCTATATCACACTTCATACCACTTCCAAAGAATACTGGAAGTTTTACCTTTTTCATATTAAAGCATACTGAAGGGCATCCTATAGTACATCCATATTTAAGTGCTCTTCTTTTTCTTTTAATACTTCCAGACTTTTCTTTATTAAGTAAAGGTCTAAGCAAAAATCTTTTGATCTTTGAATTAAGATTATTATATATTTTTTCACTACCCTTTATTTCATAGTATGAAGGAAATAGTATTAAAGCATCTTTATGATTTTTATAATTTTCTACCATTTCATAACTATATTCATAGTCATAAACATCATCTTGATGTGCAACAGTAACTAAATTAGTTTTACCACATGATATAGCAAAGTCAAAGTCCCCTCCTATATCAATATGATTTTTATTAACTATAACTTCTAATTTATATTTCTTAGCAAGTTTTTTAATATAATCATTAGGAGTAGATGTTGCAATTACTACATCAGATTTATATTTTTGATTTAAAACAGATTTTATACATCTTTCTAAATCCTTAGACTCTTTATAAGCAAGTACTACAAATGTATGGACCTTTTTCATATTATCACCACTTATTTAATATCTATTAAATCCCATTCTTCTTGATATAAATCAGGATTATTTACTCTAGCTGACCATTTACTAGGAGCTACTACTACTTTATTAACACTCGTAGATAAATATTGTGCCCACCAGCTATATGTTGAATTACAAATAATAAAGTGTTTACAAGAATACATTAATCTTAAATCTTCAAATCTATCATTTCCTTCAACGAAATGTACTTCCCCTTTAAGATCAAGATTCTTTTTACACCAATCTATATCATTTGAAAATATAAAGAATACTGGATTCTTAACTTTCTTATTAATAATAGAGATTGCTTTATTATAATATTTATTATCACAAATGTCTAAATCTGTTCCAGCATAATCTCCTCTTCTTACATGAACACAAACAGAGTTTGTATTTTGTATTAAATACATATTCTTTTTATCTTTAACTCTACCTTTAACAGTAAATTCTTTTTGAATTATATCTTTATATTCATCAAAATATTTATGAGTTTGATAATATCCTCTCATATTAATATTTTTACTTTTTGAATTTATTGGATAATATCCAAATGTATTTGAATAACATCCAGTCCATTCAAATGCTCTTTGAAGTTTTTTGTATATTTTATTAGCATTTGGATTATGGAATAAAAAATGAGTATAAAAATGAAACAAGAAGAAACTAATTGGAGTTTTAAAACTAAATTTCTTATCTACTACTTCAACATCTTTAGATAGAGTAAAACCATCTAATCCAAATTTCTCATGTTCTTTTAATCCTTTTTTGTTATCCTTAATTAAATATGCTTTACCACCATTTTTAAGCTGAACAGCTCTTAAAGCAGCATATAAAAACATTTGATTTCCTAATCCACCAATTAATTTAATTTGACTCATGCTTACACCTACTTATATTCAATTTTTGATTTGCTAAATATTTTAAGTAATAGTTTACTTAAATGTAACTTATCACAAAGTACAACAAGATTAATCATTGCATTAACCTTAAATGGTTCATTCTTTTGCCATGCAAAAGTAAATCTTGAATTATTCTTTTTAAGTATTTTTTTTATTTCAATAACTAATTCTTTATAGAACTTAACTAATTCATCGTATGTATATACAAGTGATTTATCAATAATGTATAATGATAAATTTTTTAAATAAGTATATCTTACATTCTTATAATCTTTTTTAGCAATTGGATTATCTATATTTAATAACGAATCAATTGTTCTAACTAAATTAATTAAATCATTTTCTTTCTTAATAGTTTCATTATGAGTTGCAGAACTAAAGTTTTCTACATTATTGTATCCTACGTAAGAAGTTGAAGTATAACTATCAGTTTTAGAAATACAAGTTAAGCTAAATACAATATCTTCTCCCATTTTTAAACTATTAAAACGAATTTTATTTTTTTCAATAAAATCTCTTTTATACATCTTTGCCCATATAACAAGCATTTTGTATTTTTCATATTCTGAGTTATCTAGTAAAGCACGTTCAAATAATACTTTACTATAATCATAATTATATTTTCTATAACCGCTTACGATAATATCGTGGTTTTTAATACCACTATGTAATTTCTTTAAATAGTCTTTATCAACAAAGTCATCTGCATCTACAAATACAATGTAATCACCTGTTGCTTTATCAAGTCCAGCATTTCTTGCTGAACCTACTCCACCATTTTCTTTGTCAATTACAACCATTTTATCTTTATTTTGCTTTTTATATTTATTAAGAACTTTTAAGGAGTTATCTTTAGAACCATCATTAACAAATATAAGTTCAATATTTTTATATGTTTGATTAACTAAACAAGTAACACATCTATCTAAAAACTTATCACAATTATAAACTGGAACAATAACTGATATTTTATCCATTATTTCGCCTTCTTCAATTTGTTTTTTCTATATTTCATAAATGCTGGTATAAGTTTATTAATTAAACTTAATCTTAAACCAGGAAAAGGTTTTGTTATAGTATTAAATATCTTCCAGCAAATAAAATATAATCTCCATCCCTTTTCATCCTCAGTATCTTTCCAAGGAGTAAGAGATAAATAATGTTTATAATCATTACGATATTTATGAGTGTTCCCTTCTCTCCAAGGTCTTTCTTCTCCTAAATAATGAATTATAACTGGATTCTTTTTAGATTCAGCCATATCTTCTTTAGTAACATATTTATCATATTCAAGTGGTTTCATATTTCTTTTCAAGAAGTTATATGAATATTGATCAAAGATATTATAGAAATTATATCTTGGAGAAATAATATAAATATCATTTTTTAATACCGCATTTATTGCATCTTGATCTGCTGCAAATAAATTACCTTTTTTCTCGCGATAATATTCTATTATTTTTTCTCCTATTTTCTTTTTACGCCATTTCTTTAAATCAATTAGTAATACACCTGAATTACAGTAAGGATGCTCTCCAAGTTCTAGTGAAGCAATTCTATTTTTTTCAATAGTAGGTTCTATACTCATACCAAGTATTTTAGAGCCCATATTTGTCTCATATAAAGAAGATAAAGATCCTCTTACAACAGTATCTCCATCCATATACAAAACTTTATCTACATCTCTTGGTAATATCTTATCAACTAAAAGTCTAGCTAATATTACTTTATTCCATCCTTGAGTATCAAATTCAAAAGTGAAATATTTATTAATATCATCAAGCTCATAAAAATATATATTTCTATTATATATTTTTACAAGTTTCTTCATTTTAGAAATATTACCTTTAGAAAAATTTAAAGTAATTAAATAAAAGTTAATATCTTTTAAATCTTTATTATTTTCACAAACAGATGCAATTGCTGCTCCTACTTGAGGAGCAAATTTGTCATTTAAAGTATATAAAATATTCATCGACCCATCACCAACTTCATTAAGCCAATAATTATGAATTGACAGTTTATTTTTGATAATAATATAAATGTATTAACAATGAAGTTAACACCAAAAGTTTCATCTTTTTGCCAGTATAATCTTAACTTACCAAAAGTTTCTATATACCATTTTTTATTTTCATTAAATAGATTAATTAATTCTCTATATTTACGAGCTTTAAGTTGCATAATAATATTTTGAACTATTGTTTTAATATAAAAGAATTTAACATATTTAACTGGATATTTAGAAAAATCTACATTCTTATTTATTTCTTTTAGTAAATCTAAAATATCATATTTCTTAGTACTTAGATTTGCTGTAACAGAATTAGAATTTACATAGTTTAAATACTTAGCCTCTGAATCAACTAATACTTTACTAGATTTAGAAGCAGAAGATAAGACAAAATATGTATCTTCATTTATTTTAAAACTACTATATCTAATTTTATTTTTATTTAAATATTCTCTTTTATATATTTTAAACTGTGTTGATGTATATTTAAATTCAGACCATAAACATTTTTTAGGATGAAGTTCATATAGTACTTTTTCATCGTGTTCTGATATTCTTTTAAGACCACTATAAACCATGTCTTCATCGTGTTTAATGATTTTATTTATATATGAAATAGCGTCTTTTTCTAAAGCATCATCTGCATCAACAAATGTTACATAATTTCCTGTTGCTTTATCAAGACCAGCATTTCTTGCTGAACCTACTCCACCATTTTCTTTATCTACAACAACTATTAAATCTTTATATTTCTTTTTAAAATCTTTTAAAACTTTTAATGTATTGTCTTTAGATCCATCATTTACAAGAATAATTTCAATATTCTTATAAGACTGTTTAACTAAACTATTAACACATCTTTCAATAGTGTTTTCTCCGTTATACACTGGGACTATAATTGAATATTTTTTCATACCATCACCTATACATCTATTAATGTCCATTCATCTTCAAATATATCTGTTTTAATATTGTCACCCTTGTAAGATAAATTACCCCATCTACTAGGAGCTACTACAACTTTTTTATTATTTCTAGACAAATACTGAGCCCACCAGCTAAAAGTACTATTAGAAATTATAAAATGCTTACAAGAATACATAAGTCTTAGTTTTTCCCAAGTAGGATCGTCTCCTCTTTCATAGTATGTATTCTTAGGAAATTTCATATTTTTTTTACACCACTCTACATCATCACTAAATACAAAGAAGGTAGGATTTTTAACTTTCTTTTTTATAACTTCTAATCCTTTTTCAAAATACTTTTCGTCACATACATATAAGTTCTTTTTAAATCCTGGATCAGTTACAAAATCTCCTCTTCTTATTGTTACACATACAGAGTTTGTACTATTTATTTTTTCATAAAGATCCTTATTATGTTCAAGTATTCCATACTTAGGAGTAAACTCTTTTTGTAAAACATCCTTTATATCATCAAAATACTTTGGAGATTCAAAAGTACCATAAAAAGTAATATTATCTTTTTTAAAGTCTTTAAAATCACAATAACCTAGTCTAAAAGAATAAAGCCCAGCTTTATTCATTTTAGATTCTAATCTCTTTTCTATTTTATATAAATCTTGGTTATATTTAACGTTATATTGAAATTTATTTTTTACAAGAATTATAAATTTTATAAAATTCAAATAATTATTCCATAGTTTTTGTCTAAATGTTAGTTTAGCTTTTCCGTATATTACATCACTTATATTAAATGAAGATAATTCTTCTCTATATCCGCAAGAATCTTTTTGATAAACTTCAGAAAAGTCTAATAATATTTTGTCATTAGGTCTATTCTTTATTTGAAAAGCTCTTACTGTCGCATACTGAAACATTTGATTTCCAAGACGACCAATAACATGTTTATTAATCATAAAAACCTCCCAGGTATTTATTTACGTATTTTTTTTATTTTGTTTAAACCCATTTTTATATAATCAATGTTACTAATAAACATATAAATTGTTACTATAACAAGTAATATATATCTTACTAAATATCCATTAATAAATAGGACATTTATAAATGCAAGTATTGCAACTATAAAGCCAGATAAGAAGATAAATTTAGTATTGTAAATATCTCTTTCTTTTTCTTTTCTAGTAAATAACCAATAAAGAATAAATAAAATAAAGTAACTAACAAATGTTGTATATGCTGCTGCTCTATAACCGAATCTTTTTAAACATATATAATTTAAGATTATATTGATTACTGCTGTTACAACAGATAAAGCAGCAATTTCTTTATTTTTATTATTGTAATATTCTATATCATAGAAATATACACACATAATATTAAAGAATATACCTAAACATATAGGAGCAACAAGTACTGTACTTGCAATATATTCTGAAGGTAAAAATAATTTAATCATTTCAGGTGCAACTGTAAATAATCCTACACATAGATAACCACATAACATTGTAAGTTTTCTAGATGCATCTTTAATTATTTCTACATCTCCATTTTTAATTCTTCTATAAACCCATGGTGACCATGGCATCATTAATTGAACTAATATTAAATATAAAATATTTGATACAGTATAAGACATACCATATATACCAGCTTCATATGAACCAATCATATTTTTTATCATTAATAAATCACAACTTGTAAGAAGTATTTGAGCTAGTAAATATGGAATCATTGGTATACAAATATTTAAGGCTTGTTTCAAATAATCTTTATGAACTTTAAACTTACCTCTAGTAAGTATAATACCTCCATATATTAAACCAAATATAATATTAAATGAATCAATACCAATAATTCTACCTAAATACTTATGAGATGTAAGTAAAAAAGCAAATATAAGTGAAATAATTTGTGATACTGGAGATGATAATAAGTTATTAAAGAATAACCACTTATAATTATTTTTAAAGTACCAATAACTTACTAATATTTGACCACCATTTATCGCAAATATCATTCCAAACATAAGTGATACCATCTTTGTATCAAATCCTAAAAAGGCATTTAAATATTTAGAAAATATAAGATATATCAAATATAATAGGAAACATACAAAACTTGAAAAAATATAAATAGTTGATAAAAATTCATAACTATTATCTTTTACATTGAGCATCATTCTATTTATTGATATATAAACAGATAAAGTACAAATAATAGTAAATACACTTTTTAAACTAGAAAAACTAGATACAATTCCTAAATCAGATACACTTATTATTCTAGTAATAATAACAGAAGCAATAAGCGAAACGATTATAGTTATTACACTTGTAATTATATTAACGGTAATGGACTTTAATGTTTTTTTATTATCTTCTCTAATAGAAGCTTTCATTAAATCACTCCTTGTTATTTTTATGTTTTAAAATACTTATTTCTTGAACAAGATTTCTTATTTGTTCTTTTTGTTCAGATACAATAACTGTAAGTGAAATGCAAATGAAGAATAAAAATAAAATTAATAAAACAAATAAGAAATTTGATCCTAATTGCATTCCAACTAATCTAGTAAAGAATCCTAGTAATTCTGGGAATATACTAAAAATAATTAATACAAATAATGATAAATACCAAATAATAGAATATTTAACAGTTATTTTATTCTTTTTAACAAATACAGTTATAACTCCCATAACTATAGCTAGTAATATAACAGCTGCAAGCTTAATTTTCCAATCTATCATATATTACCTCTTTAAACTTTCTATAAACATAGCGACAGTTACATTTATCATATAGTAAGCATTCTTCCATGCTTTAATAGATGATTTGCCGCCTTGTCTTTCGTGCATCTTAACATATACTTCTTTAACTTTATATTTTTTTCTTAAAACTGATACTTCTGAAACAGGTTCAGGATACTCAGTTGGATATACTTCACTAAATAATTTTATAATATCTTTATCAACTGCTCTAAATCCAGATGTTGGATCATATATTTTATGATGAGCAAATAATTTTATAAAGAATGAAATAATTCTTATACCAATTCTTCTTGCTAAAGTTGACTTAAAATTATTTTCGTCCTTTTCAATAAAACGAGAACCAATTACCATATTAGCTTCACCTTTAGAAATTGGTTCAACGATGTTTTTAACATATTCAACATCGTGTTGACCATCGCCATCAAACTGAACAGCAACATCATATCCATTTTCTCTTGCATACTTATATCCAGTTTGAACTGCACCACCAATACCTAAATTATGTATTAATGAAACATGGTTAATTTTATTCTTAACTAATATTTCTTCAGTTCTATCCTTTGATCCATCATTTATAACTACATAATCTAATTTGTTTTTTGCTTTTGTGTTATATTCATCAATTTTTTTACATGTGTTTAAAATGTTTTCCTCTTCGTTATAAGCAGGAATAATTAATAGTATTTTCATAATGTATCTCCTAATCTATTGCTAATTTCATTATACACTATTTTACCTTCTAATAAAAGAAAAAAGGCTATTTATGCCTTTTTTTAAAGTATTTTTTAACATTTTTAAAATTGATACATAATAGCAATATTAAAAATGCTGTAGTTAAATAATTAATGTATACATATCTTAAATCTTGAGCTATGTTAATTGGTAAAAGAGATGCTATATTAGCAAGCATTGGGAATGTCAAAAACCATAGTTTTTTATTATCAAGTGCCTTAACTAATATATAGCAAACAATTAATGATAAATATAACATAAACGCTGGTTGATAAAACCATACTCTAACTGGTCTTCTAAGAGTTAATGTAGTAAATTTTTCATATAGTTTATTAAACCATTTTATCTTACTAGTATCATATACTTCAAAGCTATAATTCTTCTCCCAAAATTTAAAATCATAATGATATACATACCCTACTGGTACTGGTGACCAAAGAAGTGCATCTGCTTTTATATAATGCTCAATAATTGTAAATGGATGATGAAGTGAATACTTCATAAACATACTTCTAAGTTCATTAATATGATCAACTTGGAACTGATCATCTCTATCTTCGATTAAAAATACACCATTCATTAAAAATGGAGAATATTCTGTTTTCCATGATTCATAATTAATACATTTATTTAAAAACTCTTGATCTTCTTTTGTTATATAACCTTTATTAATATGTGCTCCCATCATCCATACAACATATGCATCAAGAGATGAAACACCAACTTTTTCAGTTTCTTCTTTGTATTTATTATTATATCTATTAACATGATAATTTTTAGGAATAATAAGTATGCAGTTTAATAATACAAATGTTATAAGAGCAATATATCCTAATTTAAAGTTATTTTTACTTCTATTAACAAAAGTAACAATAAAGAAGAATACAAGAAGTAGTACTGCCACTATCATTCCATTAATTCTATAATTAAATACTAAGAATAATAATAAACCTATTAAGAAATATTGAAGTTTATTATATTTAAATTTGTTTTTTATACCAATGTAAATAAAATATACTAATGATAATAAATAATAAGAATATAAAATATCTTTCCAAGTAGTAATAGCATAAAGTGATATTATTGGACATAATATAAATACTACTGAATAAATAGCAATTGTTTTATAGTTCTTTTTATTATATATCTCATTACAAATAGTACCCCAAACAAATGACAAAACAAATATTTGGAATATCAGTATCACACTATTATCATTCCAAAAATATGATAATAAATATTGGAAGTAAGTTGATAAAAATGGATGTGCGGTATTCATATATCCACTTTTTACTTGTGCCCACTGAAAGTCTCCATCATAAGTAAAAATACCTGGATAAAAACTTAAGAAGATGAATAGTAATAAAACTAGTGGAATAATATAAAATGACCATTTTTTTAATTTCTCTTTATCCATAAATCCTCCTATATATATAATCCCCTAAGCATTGTAAATATTCCTAAAATATTAAAGAATATGATTATTATAGTAAAGAATAATTCATACTTTTTAATATCTAATTTAAGAACTTTGTTATTTACAAACATATAACCAAGTAGAACAGTAGGAATAAAATATCTAGGTTGTAATCCTAATACAACAGTTGATCCTAGTTCTGTCCATCCAGTTAATAACGCAGTTAAAACCAAAACATAAAGCATACTTGCTACAATTAAGTATCCTACTTTATTTTTCATATTATCTTTTTCATAAGGAACAGTTAATATAAATAAAATAAATAAGTAATTTAAGTAAGTAGAAAAAGATACTAACCAAGCTTTACTTACTCCAAATCCTGTATATAATCCATATATTGTATGAACTATTACGCTTTCCTTAAAAGTATTAAGTAGTATTTTTATATACTGCATAGGATTATGTAGTAAATAACTAATTGTATATTTATTACTTTCAGAAACTACTTCTACTACTTTAGGATGTAATATATTCTCTATTCCTATGTAAGATATACCAGTTAAAACTACTATTAACAAAGTAAGAGCTATTTTAGTAATCCATGGCTTTTTAAAATTACTATTTTTAGCAAGGAAAATAAGTAGTATTGCTGGTGTATATACCATCTTAGAATTAATTATTCCAAGCGCAATTAATAATAGAATAATAAAATCTTTTTTTGTAAACTGTCTATCCTCATATATAAATCTAAAGATATAGGCAATATAAAGAAAGAATAATGAATTATTAATCCAGTCTTGATTAATACCAATACTTTGATGTATACAAACAGGAAGAGCTATTACAAACATAAAGATATATTTATATTTTGGAATTATTTTAAGTGCTAATAAAATTAATAAGAAATATATTAAGAAATTTATAAATCTAGCAAGTAAGAACATTAATAGTACTGGAGTATTTAATAACTTACATACCCATATAATAATATTACTTGGTATATAAGCAAACTTACTAGCATCATGTGTACCATATATTATTTCATTACTAGCTAAATCATTTTTATTAATTTTATTACCCATATCTTCAAAGTAAGATATAGAATTTATTTTATGAGATGTATCCATCTCATACTCAGCACCACGTACATATAGTTTTACAACATTTTTAGAAAACAACTTAGTACCAGTTTGATTACCTTTTTCATCAAATACTGTTGGATCTTTTTCTAAATAAAATAATCTTGAATAAGAATTAGCAAAATGTTTACCTTCATCTGGAATATTAAGTGGAGGAACTATAAATAAATAGCTAACACTTATTACTGCAAGACCTAGTTTAAATATAGATAAAATATTATTTTTAGTTATTTTAAAATTATAAGTAAATTTAAAAAGTGATATTAATACTACTAAAACAAAAAATGGTATTAATATTTTATTTATATTTAATAAACTATAATAATTAAAATAGTATAAGATAAATAATCCTATAAGTATTATAAATAAACCTGTATTTTCTTTCTTATCTTTTATATAACTTACACCTAATTTCATAAAAGATAATACTAAATAATTAATGATTAATGAGAGAAATAAATAAAATGTTTTTAATAATAACTTTGTATTTTTAAAACTACTAATAAGTACGTTTTTAAATGAATTAGAATAATTAATTACTACTAAATCATTTGAAGTATTCTTTTCTAATTCTTTATCATTATAATAAATAGATACATTATCTAAATATTTTTTATCAAATGATATATAAATACTATCATTATTTGTTATATTAAATTCTATTTTTTCTTCTTTAAATAAATATTTATCTTCTACTAAATAGTTACTTAAATCATAATTAGGAATAAACTTACTATCATTTAAATATATTTCATCAATAACTACTTCATCTTTAAAATCTAAAATAACTTTGTTATTTATAGATGAATTTCTAACCATTAAAAAAGTAATAAATGTAAGGATAGATAATATAACTGTTAGTACCACTTTTTTAATGTTGGGTTTAATTATGTTTAACATATTATCTTCCTTTCTTTATTACTTTAAAATTATCTACATCTAGAATAGTCCAGTAATCTTCATATATATCCATATATCCTTCTTTATATGGATCATTAGTCCATCTAGATGGTGCTATTACTTTTTTATTTTCATTAGTACTTAAGTATTCAGCCCACCAGCTAAAAGTACTATTAGATAATATAAAATGTTTACATGTACTCATAAGTCTAAGTTTTTCCCATACTGGATCCTTACCACTTTCAAACATAGTACCTTTTGGCCATTTCATATTATTTTTACACCAATCTATATCATCTGAAAAAACAAATAGTTTCATATTAGGAACTAGTTTTTTCATTTCTACTAGTGCTTCATCAAAATATTTAGGAGTACATATATAAAGGCTTTTTGCTATTTCTTTATCTTGTACATAGTCCCCTCTTCTAATAGTAATACAAACAGACTCTGTACTTACTATTTTTTTAAATAATTCCTCATTTTCTTTTCTAAGAGGCTTTTTAGGGGTAAACTCCTTTAAAAGAACATCTCTTATACTATTAAAGTATTTAGGGCATTCAAACGTACCATAAAACACTTTATTTTTAAATAAACTTTTACCAAACTTAGTATAACCAAATCTTATATTATAGATACCAAGTTTATTAAGTAAAGGCTGAAAAAATATATTTCTTTTATATATTTTTTTAGCTGATTTTTTATATCCCTTTTTATCATCTTTTCTAAATAACATTAAGTTTAAAAACTTATCAAAATTTATTATTAAATATTGAAGTGGGTTTAACTTAATCTTATTAGACGAATAATTAATTACATTAAAATATTTTAAAGAATCTTCAAATCCTTCTCCATGTTGTTTTAAAACATTAGAAAAATCTAAATTAAGTTTTTCATCTTTTAAATGATTATTTATTTGATATGCCCTTATAGCAGCGTACTGGAACATTTGATTACCAAGACGCCCTATCATATACTTATTTAACATTTTTCTTTTTCCCTGTAAAGAAATTAACATCTTTTTTAAGTCTATGAACTACTGTCCAAAGTACCTTAACTAAGAAGTTCATTTTATGTCTTCTTAAGAAGATTGCTATTCTTTCTGGTTTGCTTGTCCAACTACCACTAAAGTGATGAATAGTAGCAGTATTATTTGTAAATACATTATCTTGCATATCATAACTATATGGATAGAAGTATTCTCTTGGATAAATAGTTACTTCATTATTAATAATTTGTATTTTTTCATAACCTAGTTTTAAACCTAGTGGTTTTAAAACCTTTTCAAGTTGTACTGGAATTGATATTTCAAATAAGTCCCCTGGACTCTTTGGATTAAATTTCATTTTCTTATACATATCAGTAAGCTTTTTCATATATTTATTATGTTTATTAGGACATATTACAATAGCGGCATTAGGTCTTTTTGAATCTTCTAAACCTAGTACTAAACCTTTATCAGTAAATTCATCAAGATTTTTAAGCACTTCCATATCAGTATCAAAATAGATACCACCATATTCATATAAAGCTTTTGATCTAGCATAATCTGCAACAAATGCCCATTTTTTTTGAGCATATGCTTCTTTAATAAAATCACATTCTTCTAAATCAACATTCTCTTCAGACCATTTCATTATTTTATAGTCTGGTAAATATTTTTTCCAACTTTCAATACATTTTTTTTCAAGTTTACCAGGTTTCTTAGGTCCAAACCAGCAGTAATGAATTATCTTTTCCATGTGTTACTCCTTTATAAATGATTCAATTAATTTTTTTGATTCTTTGTCATATTCTTC
The DNA here is from genome assembly GCA_016283075.1 of Bacilli bacterium. GTDB lineage: Bacteria > Bacillota_I > Bacilli_A > RF39 > UBA660 > RGIG4266. Next base: position 16,398 of record JAEEMF010000062.1, read on the forward strand.
TTTTAATTTTTGATAACTTGTAATTATCTCTTTTTTATTATTAATAGCATATTCTATCTTTTTTGATATTTCTTCAATATCATCATCACTTTTAACTATTATATTTTCAAATGCATTTGATTTATTAAAGAATAACGTATTATTTCCTAGTACTACAGGTACACCAGAGTTAAAGGAATCAAGTACATATAAATCAAAACAATTTGAAAATTCCACACATGATAGTGCTTCACTATTTAATAAATACTCTCTAAAGTTTTTAACATTAAACTTTTTATTAACTAAGTTACTATTAATAAAGAAAAATTTAGTATATCTTCTAGATATGTTTTTTCCGTCAAGTAAGTTAGCAGTTTTACCCTTTAACATTTTAATAGCAGATAGCTGATTAAAATAGTTGCTTTGCCAGTTAAAAGGGTCTCCTATTATACCTACATAACCTTTAGTAGTTTTTACTTTACTACTACTATTAACTGTAAGTTTAATCTTTTTAATTCCTTTTATATCTTTATATACTTCATAGATATTATCTTCTGTAAAAGCAAGTGATTTTATCTTTTTAGATCTAAGTAAATCTAAAATATATAAAAAATCATTTAAAGTTAGTTCTTCATTTAAAGTAGCTAAACCTTCTGTATAAACCATTTTAACTACTATATTAAGACTATTTAATTTACTAATAAATTTATCTATTGTTACAAAATAGTTTTCTATTATTACTTCTTTTATATTATTTTTTTTAATATAACTTAGTAATCTATTAATAGATAATTTAGAAGGATTAGATTTAATAAAATATACATTACTAAAGTTATCCTCTAGATATTCTTTTACTTCTTTTCTAGAAGAAACATATAAATAATTATTCATTACTATCACCACCTATAAATAACTCAACTTGTTTTTTAGTAAATAAATCATTTTGTTTTTTCCAGTCTCTATAAAGTTTAATAATTGTATCTTTTTCTTTTAAACATAACTGGATTTTATCTTTAATTTCTTTTACATCAGTTTCATTATTAATAACTAAATATTTTTCAAGTTTAGTATCTTTAAAGAAATGGTGGTTATTTCCAGTTATACAAGGTATTCCTACCTCAAGTGATTCAATTGGAAGCATTGGAGCACATTCTGAAAATGTTACATATACGTTAATATCATTTTTAGCCATTCTCTTAAGAATTTCTTCTCTTTTAATAGCTTTAGGAAGTCCTTCCATTTCAATATCAAGTGTATCAGCTAACCTTTTTGCAGATGGATTTAAAGGCACCATATCAATAACAGCATTATTAAGAAGTTTTACTGCTGCTACCTGACACATCATATTCTTTCTCCAGTCAGTATTTGCTGAATAAACACCTATTTTTGTTTTCTTATTCTTAACGTTTGATTCATATTTCTTACCGTCAAAATGAACTGTATTATTTAAGAATATAGTTTTAAAATTATTATATTCATAAAATGGTACTAAACTTAGTTTACAAGTAGCCATTTCTTTTAAATAACCTTCTCTAAATAAAGTAAATATTTCTTGATTACGATTCCATCCAAAATAATCTAGTATTTGTGAATGAGATCCGTGCCAGTATGTTTTTATTTCAATACTAGGATTCATCTTTTTAACTTTCTTTATTACTTTCATCCAGTTATAACAAAATGCACTAAAGTATACTTTTTTATAACCATTATCAATTATTGCTTTAGATATTTTTCTAACATCTTTTAAGTAAAAAATATCAAGACAAGGAACATTATTATCAAATAGTTCTTTAGTAGCGCTTGATACTCCTAAATATTTAGGATTATGAAATATAACATATTCTTTTCCTTTATATTCAGATAATTTATTTAAAGTGTTATTTATAGAATCATGATATTCCTTATTACGTAGCATCTGAATCTTTTTAGCAAATATACGTAAGTTCTCCATAAATAAATAATTTCTCTTTTTAAAATTTCTTTTTATATTAATAAGAGAAACATAAAATGATTCCCCAAATATTCTTTTTATAAGTCTTTTTATCTTTGTCATAACGCACCTCATTGTATATAAATAATTATACATTAAAAAAAGAGATTTTTAAATAAAAATCCCTTATTTTTAAGCATTATCAATTAGATTTTTAAATTCTTCATAATCTTTATCTAAGTTATCAAATACTATTTTTTCTTTACTATCTAAATCTAAATAATTAATACTATTTTTAATAGTGTTATAGATAAGATTGTTTAGTAAATAATCTTTAACTTTTAGATAATCTTCATTATCAGAATTTATTATATAATTTGCTATGAATTTAAAAGTATGAAGATTATTACTATCAAGAACTTCTTTATCAATATTTTCGTTATTGAAGTAATTATTAACTTTTAAAATACTTTCAATATTTCTAATTAGATTACTTTTTAAATGAGTAATACCAGTATCTACTGTTCTAAAGTTATATGTTGGAATATCTGATACTAATATTCTTTTAGCATTTTTAGTTATTTCATATAAGAATACTATATCTTCCATCATATAAATATCTTCATGAAATCTAATCTTTTTAAGTAGTTTAGAATCAAATAGATATACCCATAAGAATGATGGTAAAGATGATCCTACTATATATTTATTAAACTCTTTGATAGAAGATTTTTCATATAACTTCTTATATTTAGAATCTACCTTTTCTACTTTACCATCTAATTTATAAGTAGTTCTAAGTACATCTATTTTATTATCTTTAGCAAGATTTACCATTAAGAGTATTGCATCTTTTTCTAAGTAATCATCAGAATCACAAAATGTAATATAATCTCCGCTTACTATATCAAGAGCCATGTTTCTTGCTATAGATACTCCACTATTCTCTATATTAATTAAACTAAATCTTTCATCATCATTAATATATTTTTGAATAATGGATAAACTATCATCTGTAGATCCATCATTTACTAGAATAACTTCTAAATTAGTATATGTTTGTTCTTTTATACTACTTAGACATTTATCTAAATATTTAGCTGTATTATATATTGGAACAATTATTGAAACTTTATCCATTATTTACCTCTTTCTTTTTTGTTAATACAAATTTAATAATACCTACTAACTCTTTAAATTCATTTGTATTTCTAAATAATAAATAGTTACATAAGTTAGGTATAATAGCTACTACTATTACTTTAAAGATAAAGAATAGTAAACCACCTTTAGTAAGTAAATAAGTAAATATTAAATAAACAATAACTGATTCAAATAATATTATTAGGGCATACTTTAAAAATGATATAAAGTATTCTTTAGAATTAGTATTAAAAGCATATTTATAAACGAAATATGGCCTCCAAATAAAGATTACCATGATTGATACTAAAGTACCTATAAATACCCCTAAAATGCCTAATTTTAATACTAATACAATTGATACTACTAAGTTAACAACTGCCTGAATAACTGGAACATATTTATCTTGATAATAAATACCAGCTGAAGACTTAACATTATCTAGAGTACTAAGCATAGCATTAAAATAAAAGTTAAGAACAATTATTAATACTATTAAAGTACTAAAAGTAAATTTTTCTCCTATCCATAATGTAATAAATGGATTTAATAAGAAGTAAAATGCTATAGCAGCAAATCCATATAACCAGAAACCAAAGAAATTATATATTTTAAATCTATCATATACTTTTTCTTTACTTTCAGAAGTAATTAAATTTCCAAAAGATGCAGTAGCACTTCCTATAATTGTTATAAGAAAATTATTTACTGTATTAACAATAAGTAAATAGTTAGAATAAAGACCTACTGTTGCAATACTAACAAACTTAGAAATGATAATATTATCTGTACCATTTACTAAGTAATTACCTACTTTATGATATATAAGTCCATTAATGTTTTTATAAATATCTTTTTTCTCTTGTTTATTAAGTTTAGACTTTTTATATTTATCCAAATAAGAATAATTTTTATTAATTCTAGAGTTTACTACTATATTTTGAATTAATGTTACAACAAAGGAAATTAGTAAATAACCAATATAATCATTATATAAGAATAAATATAATATTTGTCCTATAACAGTAATAAGTCTAAATGATGTGTCATATATATTAAGTAAATATGATTTTTGATCTGCAAATACAAGTGTTCTTTTATATGAGAACAAATATGAATATGATGTATTAACAAGATAAATAATATAAATTAAATAAAACTTAGGAACCATTTCAGATTCTTTTATAAAGAAATGTAAAAATGGCGTAACGGTAAGACCAATTGCAAAAACAATTAATCCTATTATTAAATAAGTCTTTTTATAATACTGCATTAAAGCAGCTATTTTCTTTTCATCATTATTTGCAAGTGGTTTATATAAACTAAATCCAATAGCAGTACCAACACCTAGTTCAGCTAAACTAAGCATAGATAAAATATTAGAAAGTAATCCATTTACACCAAGATATGTTTCTCCTAATTTATGAATAAATATCGTTCTTAAAACAAAACTACATATTGTAGATATTAAAAGTGAAGATAATCCAATAATAATATTTGTAGCAGTTCTTTTAGTTCTCATACATACCTTCCTCTCAATAATAATTATATCATAAGAAAAAGGAAATTGATAAATCAACTTCCTATAACCATCTCTTTATATGTATTTCCAAGTATAACTTCATTATAATATGATGACTTCTTTACAAGTTCAACATTCATATAATCTACCCCATATTTTTCAGCAAGTGTTGGTTCTTCAGAGAATAAATTTACACCAAGTCCCAAACGATTTCCTTTAATACTTACTCCTAGTGCTCCAAGTGTTGTTGGGAACATATCTAAAGTAGTAAATGTTCTAATTTTATTTTCAGGTTCTTCAACATTTATAAATGCATTGTAAACAGTTCTAGTATATAATGCATCAGATACCAAGTCTTCTTGCATTGATAAATGATCACCAGTAATAATAATTACAGTATCATTATACCAAGATTGGGTTTTAGCCCATTCTAAGAATTCATAAATCATACCATCTGAGCAGTAGAATGAATTACCATATTTATAATTAAACTCATTATTACATGATTTATCTACATAACCATCAGTAAAATGACTATCAGCTGTAAGAAGAGTAAAGTTAAATGGTTCACCTTTTGAAGATATTTCTGTTAATTCATTTTTAGCAAATTCAAATAATTTCTTATCTTCAAATCCCCACCACTCAAAGTAGTTTTTATCGATTAATCCTTTATCTATAGCCCAGTAATAATCAAGTATTTCATAATCTCCGTGTTCAGCAAAATATTGCTTTCTTCCACCAAAATTACCATCTGAACCCATCATAATATAATTATTATAACCATTATCCTTAAGTATTTCACCTACTGAGTATACACCAGGAAATGATTTAGAATAACCAGTATAATCATTATCACCAATAATTAATTTAATAGGAACACCACCAGTTTGAGCTACCATAGCAGCAGCTGTCCAAGTAGTACCATAAACTGATAAAGCTCCACCTATTTTATCAGTATTAGTAAAGTTTAAATTGTCTTTAGCAATTTGTTCTAAGTGTGGAGTATATGCACTATTTTGAAGGCCTCCAACACTCTTAGAAAGTAAAGAGTTTTCTAAAGACTCTACATAAATATATAATAAGTTTTTCTTTTCTTCTGGAAATTTCATTTCAACATTTCTTGGATCAACAAAGTTATCCAATATAAACTTTGAAGATTGAAGCTGTGATTTAACAAATTCAAATGTATTTACTCCATTTAATAAAGTAACAATTGCTATAAAAAGAACAATAGATGAAAATACAAGTAATCTCTTACCAGTAAATAAAAAAAACTTTATTTTTTTATTATTTATATTTAATGCATATCTATTATATACATATTTAGGTTTCGAATTAATAAAATAAACAATAATACATAAGAAGAATAAGGAACTAGGTATTACCGAAAATATTCCATGTGATATAGAGTTTCCTCCAGTACCAGAACTATATAATAAACTATATAATAATTCTTCAAATGTTACATTAGAAAAGTTTGATAAAATATAAGCATAAAAATTAATTATAAATATTCCTACAAAAAGTAGAAATAAAGCAATTATTTTATAAACTTTATTCTTTTTCATTTATTTCTAAACTAATGCTTATATTTTTTAAAAAAAGTGAATAAATGAATGACACAACTAAGCAAATAAAAGTTGCTATAACTAAAAATTTAATTGCTACTACGTTATAACTATTAACATTTGCTTCTAGTCCCATATCATTTGAAAAATGAAAGATATAAGTAAATAAAATAACAGTTATAAAATTTGTAATTACATTTATTACACCATAATTTAGAATAAGGTCTTTAACTTTCATATTTTTTAATAAAGAATCCAATAACTTAAGACCTATTAAACTAGGCGCAACTAAGCAGAATAATAACATAACAAAACCTCCCTAATATATTGTTATCTATAAGATTGATAGTATTGCAGCTGTATTGTTTGCCCTATCATCATCTTAACGTTTATTGTAGCACAACCATTAAAAAAAATGCAATAAAAAAAGGACATAAAGTCCTATTTTATAAGGTTGTATTATAAATAGTGTTGGTGAGTGTAAATTCACCACACTATTTTTATTTATAAAAAAGACATAGGTTTGATACAATGTAATTGACTATACTCACACTGAAAGGAATAAACCTATGTCTATGAATAATTATATATTA
>JAEEMF010000063.1 GCA_016283075.1 Bacilli bacterium
AAATTACTTCTTGAATCAGGAGTTAAATTTGAATTTACTCCATCATATGATGATGATATTGCTAAAGAACATGAAAAATGGATTACTGAACACTTTAACTCACCAGTATTTATTTATAACTGGCCTAAAGATATTAAAGCTTGGTATATGAAGTTAAATGATGACGGTAAAACTGTTGCTGCAGTAGACCTAGAAGTACCTGGTTCAGGAGAACTTATGGGTGGATCTGAAAGAGAAGTTGACATTGATAAACTAGAACAGTTAGTTAAGATACATGGTGTTGATAGAAAGCAAATTGAATGGTATCTAAACTTAAGAAAATTTGGTAGCTGTTACCATTCTGGATTTGGTATGGGATTTGAAAGATTAATTATGTATTTAACTGGTATTGAAAACATAAGAGATGTTATTCCTTATCCAAGAACTCCAGGTAACTGTGAATATTAATGTAAAGCACTAATTAAAAATTAGTGCTTTTTTCTTTGATAAGCAAAAAAATTGCTTCTTGTCAATATGCAAAAATGCCAAAAAAACCTTATTTTTCAACAAAAATTAAGAAAAAGTTATTGATTTTTTGTATATTTAATGCTATTCTTTAATTGTAAGCAAGATAGAAATGATACTAGGTATCAAAAGCTTATAAACATGGGAGGTAATTTATTATGACAAAAAATGAATTAGTAAGCTATATTGCAGAAGAAACTGGTTTAACTAAAGCAGATGCAGCTAGAGCTGTTGAAGCATTCGTTAACGGTGTTACAAAAGGATTAAAAGACTCACAAAAAGTTACTTTAACAGGATTCGCAACTTTCACAGCTAAAAAGAAAGCTGCTAAAACAGGACGTAACCCACGTACTGGTGAAACTGTTAAAATTCCTGCAAGAGTTGCTGTTTCAGTTAAAGCTGGTTCTAAATTAAAAGACGCTTTAAATTAATATAAAAGAAGGCTTTATAGCCTTTTTTTTCTGCAAGGAGGATATATTATGTTTAATACTTCAATTAGTCTACTTAAAATGATTGAAAAAGCGGGATTTGAAGCATACATAGTAGGTGGATTTGCTCGTGATAAATATCTAAAGCGTGATAGCTATGACGTAGATGTATGTACAAGTGCTACACCTAAAGATTTAAAACAAATATTTAAAACAGTTGTACTACCTAAAGAAAAATATGGATCAGTAAGTATTATCTATAAAAAGATTAGATTTGATATTACTACATTTCGTAAAGATATTAAATATGAAAATAATAGAAGACCTATAGAAATACAGTATATAAGTAATTTAAAAGAAGATTTACTTCGAAGAGACTTTACTATGAATACTTTATGTATTAATAGTAAAGGAGAGTTTATAGATTTACTTGGTGCTAGAAATGATATAGATAAACATATTATTACAGCTGTAGGAGATGCTAATACTAAAATAGTAGAAGATTCTCTTCGTATACTAAGAGCTATTAGATTTGCAACTATTTTAGATTTTGATTTAGATGATAAACTAAGAGATGCTATTAAAAATAATGGTTATTTACTTGAAAATCTATCATTTTATAGAAAAAAAGAAGAACTAGAAAAAATATTTGGAAGTATTAATGCTAAAAAGGGTATTAACTTACTTATAGATTTAGGACTTGATAGATATTTAGGTGTATCTAATTTAAAGAGTGTTAAACCTACGACGTGTGCTTTAGGAGTATGGGCACAACTTAATCCATCTAGTTCTTATAAGTTTTCAAAAAATGAACTTGATATTATAAACTTAATAAAGAAGTTTAAAGATAAGAAAACTTTTACAGCGAGAGAATTATATGATAACGGACTATATGTTCCTCTAATAGTCGCAGAAATAAATAATATAGATCATAACTTTCTTGCAAGAACTTATATGAATTTACCAATAAAAAATATTAGTCAAATAGATATAAATGGTAAAGAAATATGTACTCTTTTAAAGATTAATCCTTCTATTAAATTAAAGGGTATCTTTAAAGATATAGAAGATAAAATTATAAATGGTACATTACTTAATAATAAAAAGGATATTAAATCATATATTCTTAAGAATTATTCAAATGAATAATTCTTTTTTATGATATAATTTTTATAGGTGGTTTCATGTTTAAAATTGGTAATATTGAAATGAAAAATAATGTTGTACTTGCACCTATGGCAGGGATTAGTGATAGTGCTTATAGAACTATTATTAAGGAAATGGGATGTGGTCTTATATATGCGGAAATGGTAAGTGATAAAGCAATTACTTTTGGTAGTAAAAAAACTATTGATATGCTTTATATGACTGATTTTGAAAGACCTATTTCTCAGCAAATATTTGGTAGTGACAAACAGTCATTTGTTAAAAGTGCTAAATATATATATGAAACTATGAAACCAGATATTATTGATATAAATATGGGATGTCCTGTTCCTAAAGTAGCACTTCGAGCACAAGCAGGGTCAGCACTCTTAAAAGATCCAGATAAAGTATATGAAATAGTAAAAGCTGTTAAAGAGTCAGTACCTTGCCCAGTTACAGTTAAAATACGTAGTGGATGGGATGAAAATAGTATAAATGCTGTAGAAATAGCTAAAATAGTAGAAAAAGCAGGAGCAGATGCTATAGCGGTACATCCTCGTACAAGAGCGCAAGGTTATAGTGGTAAAGCTAACTGGGATATAATAAGACAAGTTAAAGAAAGTGTTTCTATACCGGTTATTGGTAATGGAGATATAGTTTCTTGCTATGATGCAGAAAGAATGCTTAAGGAAACTGGTTGTGACGCTATAATGATAGGTAGAGGAGTAATTGGTAATCCTTGGCTTATTAAAGAAACTATTGAATATTTAGAAAAAGGTATAGAACCTAAAAAAGTTACATTAAAAGAAAAAATAGATATGATTAAACATCATGTAGATTTACTTAAAAAGAATAAAAGTGATAAAGCAGCACTTTTAGAAATAAGAACATTTATTAGTGGATATTTAAAAGGTATAAAAAATAGTAGTAGTCTTAGAAATAATATATGTCAAACTAAGAGTTTAGATGAGTTATATAAATTACTAGATGATTTTTATAAGGAGAATGAAAATGAGTGCTAATTTAACTAGGAGATTTTTATCTTATTTAATAGATGTGTTAATACTTGGAATACTTATTAGTTTTACTTTAAAGTTATTCCATAGTAATTTAGCATCAATAAATAGACTTGAGACATTTGTATCTGATTTAAATGCTTTATTCTTAGAAGGAAAGATATCCTTAGGAGAATATATAAAAGGATATTCATCTTACTCGCAGGACCTAGATAGAATAGATCTAATACCAAGTGTAATTAACTTTATTTATGTAACAGTATTATTTATCTATATACCATTTTTCTTTAAAGGACAAACAATTGGACAAAAGTTTTTAGAAATAAAAATTGTTAAAGATAGTGGTAAAAAAGCTACTTTAGTGGACTACTTTGTGAAGGCCCTTATATTTTACTCATTAGGGTACTTAATTATAACAATTTCCACTGTATATTTACTACCAAGTTTACCTTATTTTTATATAACATTTATTTTAAATTTTTTAGAAATTTTTCTAGTAATTATAAGTGGTTTTATGATATTATATAGGCATGACCAAAAGGCACTAATAGATTTATTAACAAAAACAAAGGTTGTAAAGGTTTAGGTGATAAAATGAGAGAATTTACAGAACAAGAATTAGTAAGAAGAGAAAAACTAAGTAAGATAGTAGATTTAGGTATTGATCCATTCGGACAAAGATTCGATAGAGATTCATTTGCTAGTGATATTGTAGAAAAATACGGAGATATTGAGCATGATGAATTTGAAAATAGAAATGATATAGTTACTATTGCCGGAAGAATTATGTTTATAAGAAAGATGGGTAAAGCATCATTCTTTAGTATTCAAGATAAAACTGGTAAAATGCAAGTATATATTTCTATAAACGATGTTGGTGAAGAAAAATATGAATTATTTAAATCAGCTGACTTAGGAGATATCGTTGGAGTAAAAGGAAAAGTAATGAAAACTAGAACAGGTGAGTTAACTGTTAAATGTTTAGAATATACTCACTTAGTTAAATCATTAAGACCACTTCCTGAAAAATTCCATGGACTTACTGATGTAGAAGAAAGATATAGAAGAAGATATGTAGACTTAATAATGAATGAAGATGCTAAAAAGGTAGCATTTGAAAGACCAAGAATTATTAACTGTATTCGTTCATTTATGGACGGTAAAGGATATACTGAAGTAGAAACTCCAGTACTTACTACTTTACTTACAGGTGCTTCTGCTAGACCATTTGTTACTCATCATAATACACAAGACTTAGATATGTATTTAAGAATAGCTCTAGAATTACCTTTAAAGAGATTACTTGTAGGTGGTATGGAAGCTGTTTATGAAATAGGTAGAGTATTTAGAAATGAAGGTATGGATCCAAAACATAATCCAGAATTCACTTTAATGGAAGCTTACCTCGCATATGGAAATCTTGAATCTATGATGGATCAAACAGAAGAAATGTTTAAAAAGATTGCAAATGATGTATATGGTAGATATACATTTAATTGGTGCGGAGATGAAATTAACTTAGATGGTAAGTGGAAGAGAATCTCTATGACTGATGCAATTAAAGAACAAACTGGTATTGATTTTGTAGAAGTTTATAATAAAGATAATGCTTTAGAAGAAGCTTTAAAATTAGCTGAAGAACATCATATTGAAGTTCAAGAACATGAAAGAAATGTTGGACATATAATTAACTTATTCTTTGAAAAATATGTAGAAGAAACTTTAATTCAACCAACATTCTTATATGGACATCCAGTTGAAATATCTCCACTTACTAAGAAAAATCCAGAAGATCCAAGATTTGTAGATCGTTTTGAATTATTCATAGGTGGAAAAGAATTTGCTAATGCATATACTGAACTTAATGATCCAATTGATCAACTTGAAAGATTTGAAGATCAATTAAAAGAAAGAGATTTAGGAAATGATGAAGCAAATGATATAGATATGGACTTTATTGAAGCTCTTGAATATGGTATGCCTCCAGCAGGTGGAATTGGTTATGGTATTGATAGACTTTGTATGTTATTTACAGAATCAGATTCTATTAGAGATGTAATTTTATTCCCAACAATGAAGGATAGAAGTGTAAATAAATAGAGAATATATTTTATTCTCTATTTTTTAAAGTAAAAAAGTCTTTAATTTTAAAGGATTTTATTATATAATTAATAGTGTTAACGGGAGGAAAAAAGTATGAAAATATTAACAATTAATGCTGGATCTTCTTCAATGAAATTCAGTGTAATGGAAATTCCAGAAAATAAAGAATTAGTAAATGGATACTTCCAAAGAATCGGAATAGATGGTTCATTCTATGATGTAAAAATTAATGGAGAAAAATTACATAGAGATGTAGTTCTAACTAATCACTTACAAGCACTAGAATGTGTTAAAAAAGAATTATTAGAATTAGGCGTTGTTAAAAGTTTAGATGAAATTGATGCCGTTGGACATAGACTTGTTCATGGTGGTGAAGAATTCAAATCATCTACACTTATTACTGATGAAGTTATTGAAGCATGTAAGAAATTTACAAAACTTGCTCCACTTCACAATCCTGCAATGCTTGCTTGCATTGAAGCATCTAAAGAAGCATTCCCAGGAACTCCAATGGTAGCTGTATTTGATACATCATTCCATCAATCAATGGATGCTGTAAACTACTTATATCCAATTCCATATGAATGGTATAAAAAATATGGTGTAAGAAAATATGGTTTCCATGGAACTAGTCATAAATTTATTAATAGAGAAATCTCTAATAAATTAGGAAGAAATGATTTAAAAGTTATTTCTTGTCATATCGGTAGTGGTGCTAGTATTTGTGCTATTGATAGCGGTAAAGTAGTAGATACTTCTATGGGATTCTCACCAATGACAGGTATCATGATGGGTACTCGTCCAGGTGATATCGATGCATCAATCGTTCCATATGTTGCAGAAGAATCAGGAATGACTATTGCTGAAGTTATGAATGATTTAAATAAACATTCTGGATATGAAGGAATTTGTGGAAAATCAGATTCAAGAGACGTTGAAGATGCTATGGCTAAAGGTGATGAACTTGCTATCCTAGCTCAAAAAATGTATATCAGAAGAATTGCTAACTATATAGCAATGTATAATAACCAATTAGAAGGTGCTGATGTTATCGTTTTAACAGCAGGTGTTGGTGAAAACTCTAAAGGTACAAGAAAAGAAATTTGTGAAGCCATCAAAACTCTAGGTGTAGAATTTGATGAATCACTAAATGATTTTAGAGGAGAATTTAGAAAAATTACTAAAGATTCTTCTAAGATTCCAGTTTATGTTGTACCAACTAATGAAGAATTAATGATTGCTTTAGATACATACGAAATCGTAAGCAAGTAGTAAGGGGCTATTAAATGAACAATAGTAGATTATTAAGAAAAATATATAGATTAATTAGAAAGTACGATAGAATTGTTATTACAAGACATATTGGACCAGATCCAGATGCTCTTGGAAGTCAATTAGGTCTAAAAGAAGCTATACTTACTAAGTTTCCTAATAAACAGGTATATGCAGTAGGAGCACCAGCTTCAACTTTTAGATACATTGGACAATTAGATAAATTTAATGAGGATTTATATAATAACAGTTTACTTATTGTTCTAGATACTCCTGATTTAAAAAGAGTAGATGATGTTAATCCTGTTAAATTTAAGGAATCTATTAAAATAGATCATCATCCATTCGTAGAAAAGTTTTGTAAATATGAGTATATAGATGATACTGCTAGTAGTGCATCACAAATTGTACTTGAATTAATTTATAAAACACCTTTAAAAATCACAACTGAAATAGCTAAAAAGTTATTTGTAGGAATTATAGCTGATACTAATAGATTCTTATTTAAATATACAACTCCAAAAACATTTACTTTAGTATCAAAAATGATTAAAGATACAAACTTAGATTTTACAGAAGAATATAATCATTTATACTTAAAACCACTTAAGGAAAAACGTTTCCAAGGATTTATTGCTGATAACATGATTGTTACAGAAAATGGTTTTGGATATATGAAAGTTACTGATGAAATGCTTAAGAAATATAATGTAGATGCTGCTACAGCAGGTAATATGGTTAATAGTTTTAACTATATTAATGAAATATATGCTTGGGCTATCTTCTCAGAAGATAAGAATATTGATTTAATAAGAGGTTCAATTAGATCAAGAGGACCAATTATTAATGATGTTGCTGCTCAGTTTGGAGGAGGCGGACATGTCTTTGCTTCCGGAGTAAGGCTTAAAACTGATGAAGAAATTGATAAGTTAGTAATAGAGCTCGATAAAGTTTGTAAGGAATATAAGGAGAGAGAAGAAAATTAATTTTCTTCTCTTTTTTGTGTTATAATCTTTATGGGAGGATTATATGAAAAAAAATAGTTTATTAAGATATTTAATTATATTTGGAAGTACACTTTTATTTGCTTTTATAGTATTTTTCTTATTCTTACCAGCAATAAATGTTACTTCTATGGGATTTTGGGTTTATTTATTAGTCATAATTGCATTTTATGGCTGTATTAAATTTGTTTTTGAAACAAAAAATAGTGTTATGAAAGTACTA
>JAEEMF010000010.1 GCA_016283075.1 Bacilli bacterium
CTTCAACTTGGGGAATTAAGTTTAAAAAAATAATATCAACTGAGTCTACTCCAACTCATTTTTTTGGAATTAGTACAGATAACAAAGTTTATGCATGGGGTGAAAACACTTATAATACAATTTCTACTTCTAGCACAAGAGCGTTTAAAACTCCGCATTTAAAATTAAGCGATAAATATGGTAAAAAAGTTTTAGCTGACTCTAGAAATGCATTTATTCTTACTACTGATGGAGAATTATATGGTGTTGGTGAAAACCAATATGGGCTACTTGGCAATGGTTCTACAACTGATAGTAAACAATATATTTTAATAAAAGATAATGTAAAAGATTTTGCTTTTGGTAGTTCAAATTTGTACATTTTAGGTAACAATAATGATTTATATATGACGGGATATCATTATGGCAGTAGTTACGGAAGCCCAGAAGGTAATTTTTTGACTCCTACCAAAATAAATTTGGAATTTAATGTTTCTGGTTTTCTTATTCGTGAAGATTCAGTTGGTAGTCCAATTTTAGTATCTAGTAGTGGAGACTTATATATATTTGATTATAATTTTGGTTATGGTAATTACGGTACGATAACTAAGCTTCCTCTAGATATAAAAAAATTGTATGCCTCATATAATGGAAATACATATTATACTGATAGTAAAGATTCTTTATATATGATAGATTCTTATGGTAAATCTAAAAAAGTAATGGATAACGTAGAAAATATTTTTAATTCATATCAAATAATGTTTATTAAGCTTAAAAATGGAGATATTTATGGTTTGGGTTCCAGAGAGAATAACATCATTGAACCATTTGATATGAATATAACTAAACCGACATTAATACCATTAAGTTAAAAAGGATTTTTTATAAATCCTTTTTTGATTCTTTTTAATAAAGGGTAAATATGGTATAATGTAGAAGGTGATGCAGGTGAAAAATATATTTAAATATAATAAAATTTTTTATATATCTTTTATATGTGTTATCGTAGATCAAATTATTAAGATGATTATTGATAATAGTATGAATTTATTTCAAAGTATTTGTATTATTAAAAACTTCTTCTATATTACTTATGCTAAAAACTTAGGTGCAGCATGGAGTATTCTTTACGGAGAAAGAATTATCTTAATTATAATTAGCATTATTCTAATATATTTATTTTATAAGTATCTTATTAAAGATAAAAATCTTAGTAATAAAGATAATGTGTTTTTTGGATTATTACTAGGAGGGGTACTTGGTAATTTAATAGATAGAGTATTTAGAGGATTTGTAATTGATTATTTAGATTTTAAAATATTTGGTTATGATTATCCGGTATTTAATTTATCTGATATATTAATAGTTATATCAGTTATATTAATTGCTTATAAAGTAGTAAGAGGTGATAAAAGTGAAAATAGAAGTTAATGATGATTCTTTAAAAAGATTAGATGTTTTTATTAGTGAAAACTCTGATATATCTAGAAGTCAAATAACTAAACTTATTAAAGATGGTCATGTACTTGTTAATGGTAAGAAAGTTAAGACTGGTTATACTACTAAAATGGGTGATGTAATAGATATAGATTATGTTAAAGAGGAAATGGTAGCAAAGCCAGAAGAAATGGATTTAGATATAGTATATGAAGATGAAGACTTACTTGTTGTAAATAAGGCTAATGGAGTAGTTGTTCATCCAGCACCTGGTAATTATTCAGGAACTTTAGTAAATGGACTTTTATATCACTTTAAAAATAATCTTAGTACTATAAATGGTGAAGAAAGACCTGGCATAGTACATAGAATAGATGCTGATACTACAGGGCTTCTAGTTATTGCTAAAAATGATAAAGCTCATGAAAAGTTAGCAGAACAATTTGCTAATAAATCTAATCATAGAGTTTACTATGCTCTTGTATGGGGTGTAATTGAAAATGATACTGGTACTATAGATGCTCCTATAGGAAGAGATTCTAAAGATCGTAAAAAAATGTGTGTTACTGATGTTAATAGTAAAGAAGCTATTACTCATTTTAAAGTTTTAGAAAGATATAAAAACGCAACTCTTCTAGAACTGAAGTTAGAAACTGGTCGTACACATCAAATAAGAGTACATATGAAATATATAGGTCATCCTGTTGTAAATGACGCTGTTTATTCAAATAAAAAAGTATTTGATGAAACAGGACAGTGTTTACATGCTAAGGAGTTAGGATTTATCCATCCTAGAACAGGAAAGTATATGGAGTTTGATAGTGAACTTCCAGAGTGTTTTATAAATATACAAAATATACTTAAAAATGAATAGGAGGTATTATGGAAAATATTGTATTAAATGAAAATGATGAATTAATTATGAAACTACTTCATTATTTTGTAACAGTACAGAACTATAGTCCTATCGTTCTTAAAGGAGCGCATAATGAAATATGGCTTGAAAAGTTAGATGGAGATTATAAAATAGTTAGATTAGTATCTAATTATATACATAATAATGAACAGTTAAATATAGATTTATATAGAACTAGTCAAATAATGAAACGTATAAAGAAAAAAACAATGTCATTTAGTATAAATGCATTATCTATATTTACTAATTTAGGAGAGAATGTTAATTTAGATAATTCTTATGAAGATAATATAGATATTGTTGATATAAAAAGTGTAGATGAACTTAAAAAATATGATTATGTTATGAAGGAGTTTCCAGATATAACAAGTAAAATGAAATATGATGAAAAAGGATTTGAACTATTTGTTAAGTTAACAGATGATATTGGTAGAAAAAGTGACGATGATGCTAAAAAAGCAGAAGATGTATTTAATAAGAAAGACCCAGTAGTAACTAAAATACTTCTTGCTTTAAATACAATAGTATTTGTATTATCATTCTTTCTAGATTATAACTATTTAATTAGAACATTTGGTAATACTTATA
>JAEEMF010000064.1 GCA_016283075.1 Bacilli bacterium
TAATGTAATAGGAGATATAAGACCTATTAAAGAAATAACTAAAATAGCTCATGAAAGAGGTATTATTGTTATAGTAGATGGAGCACAAAGTGTTCCACATATGAAAGTTGATGTAAAAGATTTAGACATTGATTTTCTAGCTTTCTCAGCACATAAAATGTGTGGTCCAACAGGAGTAGGAGTACTATTTGGTAAATATAACTTGCTAGAAAAAATGAAACCTACTAGTTTTGGTGGAGGAATGAATTCTTACTTTGAAGTAAACTTTGATAGAGAGTATAGTAAAATACCAACTAGATTTGAAGCCGGAACTCCTAATATAGCTGGAGTAATAGCTTTTGGTAAAGTAATAGATTATCTTTTAAATATTGGTATGGATAATATATCTAAACATGAACTATCTTTAAAGAAATATTTAATAGATAGATTAAAGGAAAATGAAAATATTACTATTTATAATGAAAATACTATGTCCGGAATAGTAACATTTAATTATAAAGATATTTTTAGTCAGGATTTAGCTATTTATTTAAATAAAGAAAATATATGTGTAAGAGCAGGTAATCACTGCGCTAAAATATTAAAAGAAGAAATAGGTGTTAAAAATACTTGTAGAGTAAGTTTATACCTATATAATACAAAGGAAGAAATAGATAAATTAGTTGACACATTAAATTGTCCAACTATAAAGAATAATATAATATAGGCATTTGCCTATATTTTTTATGGTATAATTTAAATAGGTGGTTTTATGAAAAGCATTATAAACTATATAAAAAATAAATACTTAATTATATTAGGTGTTTTAATAGTAGCATTTTTTATTTTCATAAATGTTTTTTATTTTAAAGGACCACTTATTGTTTTTATAGGTAAAAATGTTATTACTACAGAAGTACATTCTAAGTATATAGATGATAATAATTATAAATTCTTATTTTTTGATAATGAACTTCATGATAAAGTACTTAAAATATCTAATGTTAATTTAGATAAATTAGGAGAATACAATATAGACTACACTTTATATTTAGATAATAAAGAAGTAAAAAGAAGAAGAAAAGTAAAAGTAGTAGATACTACTAAACCAGATTTAGTTCTTAAAGATCAGGAAAACTCCGTAGCGTGCCCTAATGGAAACTATATAGAGCAAGGTTATGAAGCAAATGATAATTATGATGGAGATATAACTAGTAAAGTTAAAATAACTAAAAAAGGTGATACATGGACATATACTATTAAAGATACTTCTGGCAATAAAGAAGAAAAAGTACGTAATATAGTAAGAAAAGATGAAACAGCACCAGTTATTACTTTAAAAACAACAAATACTAAAATATATAGAGGAACTACTTTTACAGAACCAGGATATACTGCTATAGATAATTGTGATGGAGATATAACAGATAAAGTAAAAGTAGATGGTAAAGTAAATACAAGTAGTACTGGTAAGTATACTCTTACTTATACAGTAACAGATAGTCATGATAACAATACTGTAGTAACAAGAGAAGTAGAAGTAGTAAATCAAACAATATATTTAACAAATACTATATATTTAACATTTGATGATGGGCCATCATACTTAACAAGTCAGTATTTAGATATACTTAAAAAATATAATGTTAAAGCAACATTCTTTATAAATGATAAAGGATACTATGATCAAGTTAAAAGAATGCATAACGAAGGAAATGTAGTTGCAAACCATACAGCAAGTCATAACTTTGCTGGTATATATAGTTCAACTACAGCTTTCTGGAATGATTTTAATAAACTAAATGCAACTATTAAAAATATAACAGGAGTAGATAATAAACTATTTAGATTCCCAGGAGGATCTTCTAATACAGTTAGTAGACAATATAATAGAGGTATAATGACTCAGCTTGTTAAAGAAGCTAATGCTAAAGGATTAGTATACTTTGACTGGAATGTAGACTCAAATGATGCAGGAGGAACTACTACTGCAGATGGAGTATACCGTAACGTAGTAAACTCACTTAGTCACTCAAGAGCAAATATAGTCTTAATGCATGAAGGTAAAAATTATACATTAAATGCACTTTCTAGAATAATAGAATTTGGTATTAATAATGGATATAATTTTGCAACACTTAATGAATCAAGTGCAACAGCGCATCACGGAGTAAATAACTAGGAGTATTTTTACTCCTTTTTTGTTATAATGAAAGTGGTGATATTATGCGTTGCAAGTGGTGTAATTTAAAAAATGATTTATATATAGACTACCATGATAAAGAGTGGGGGACTTTAACAAATGATGAACATACATTATATGAAATGTTTATCTTAGAGACTTTTCAAGCAGGACTTTCCTGGGAGTGTATTCTAAATAAAAGAGAATCCTTTAGAAAAGCTTATGATAATTTTGATATAGATAAAGTAATAAAATATGACTCTAAAAAAATAGAAGAACTACTAAATAATAAAGAAATAATACGAAATAAATTAAAGATAAATGCTTCTATAAAGAACTCTATTATTTATAAAGAAATAGTAAATGAATATGGTTCATTTTATAAATACCTTACTTCATATATAAAAGAAATAATTTATGAAAATGATAAAACAACTAACATAGTATCTGATAATATAAGTAAGGATTTAATAAAAAGAGGAATGTCTTTTGTAGGATCTACTACTATATATTCCTACTTACAAGCTATAGGACTAATTAATTCACACGATAAAGATTGCTTTAAATATAAGCAATCTAAAGTATCCTAAATTTGCAAAAATAGTTATTTTGTTATATAATATAAAACCGTGAGGTGGAAATTATGAAAATAACTACATCTACAATACTAGGTAATGCTTTAATTGAGTTAATCAATAATAAGAAAAAACCTATTATATCTGTTGAAGAACTTCAAGATTATACAGATGTAATTAAAGATGAGACTAGTATGGATGCACACGTATCAGGACTTGACTTATTTAAGATCAAAGGTCATGAAAGAAGTCATATTAAGTTTTTAACTGATACTATGGAGTTTACTATTGCGGACCATGCATCAGTAGGTGATTTGATATCACGTTATCAAACAGATATATCAGAAAATGTATTAAATGCATTTAAAAGTAAGAAATCATATGATTTCTTAGGTATCAAATATAAATCAAAAGCAATAATGGGGAAATAATTTAATTATTTCCTTTTTTGTTATTTAATTGACTAAATAAATATTATATTTTATAATTTAATTATAAGATAGGTGAGGTATAAAATGGGGAAGAAAAATACAACAAAAAATAAAGCCTTTAAAAAAGGTAAAACTAAAAGAGCTTTTACTTTAATAGAACTCTTAGCGGTAATATTAATACTTGGTATTATTGCATTAATAGCTGGAACTACAATATATAATATGGTAGAACACTCTAGAAAGGAAGCTTATAAAGCTACGGTAAGAGGAGTTTTAAAATCAGCAGAACACTATGTAACAAGTTATCCTTTATTAAATAGAGGAAAGATATCTTACCCAGTAGTATTTACTTGTGATGGAAAAGAGTGTTCTAACGGAATTGATAAACTTGAAGTAGAAGGAAAACTTCCAGAAGGCGGACAAATTATTATTGAAAACTCAAGTAGTATTAAAGCAAGCTATTTAAGAAATGATAGATACTGTGCATTCGGAGATAAAGTAAATATCGAAGTAAATAAAGATTGTGATAAAATAGATAAAACTAGTCCTACTACTCCAACAGGTGGTTCATTAGGTAAAGTAGAAGGAAATAATCCAAAAGGAACTATAAAAGTTTTACCATCCGGTTCTACTGATGATCACTCAGAAGTAACTTATGAATACTTAGTAGATAATAAACCAGATGAACCTAATAAAGATGATAAGAGATTTACTAAATCAACTGAATTCGATAGATCTTGCGGTAAGAAATACTATGGATGGGCTATTGCTGTTGATGCATCCGGAAATAGAAGTGATGTGTTCTACTTAGGTGAAACAGAAGACGGAGAAAATGTATATTCAGAGTGGAGTGAATGTTCTAAGACATGTGGTGGAGGAACTAGAACAAGAACTAATACATGTGCACTTGTTAAAGAAGGACTTAGTGAAGCATGTAATACTCAAGGTTGTTCATATGAAGCAGTTGTTACTACATATAATGCAACAGCTACTACTTCAACTTATACAGCAACATCAAGTTATTCTTGTCATGAATACCACGCTGGAGGAAGTGGTGGTTCTTGTGCATCTGATTGTGTAAGTAACTGCTTTGTGTATGCCGACGGTTCAGGAAACTGGGAATGTAATAAACGAGCATGTGGAACTTCATATACTTGTCCAAATGGTGGAACACCAAGTGGAAGCACTTGTAAAAAGACAGTATACAAATGTAATGGAACAGATAAACTAAATAATAAAACATGTACTAGTTATACTTGTCCAGATGGAGGAACTCTACAAGGTACAACTTGTGTTAAATAATAAAAGGAAATAATTTATTTATTTCCTTTTTTTTGCTATACTTAATATGGTGAGAGTATGGATTATAATGATAATCAAATAAAAGAAATTATTAATAAATATTCTTCTTTTGTAGATAGTATTTCTTGTGATGAAAAAATAAAGAATCTATTATATTTAATAGTACCTGCTTTTATAGTAAGATACTCTTTAGATAATGAAAGATTAATACTAAATACTTTTAAAGATGTTAAAATAGTTATTGATGATGAAGAAAATATTAATAATCCAGCTTTTTATCAGGGTATTCCTTATATAGAAAATGATAATGTTTATATTAGTAAAACTATTGTTATAAAACACTTTAAAACAGACTTTTTAGTAGGTTTACTTAATAATTTAGTACATGAATATAATCATGCCTTAAATTCCTATAATAATCCTTATTTTAAGGATGATAACTATATTTATATTAGAACTGGTCTAACTTATATAAAATACTCTAAAATAGGCTTAAAAGCCGTAAATAAAGATGATTCATATATATTAGAAGAAATACTTAATACTTTTCAAACAGAAGAAGTATTAAATATAATTCATTCTTTTAAGAAATATGAGTTTAGTAATCCTAAAGTAAGAAATGCTTTATATATACTTGATACTCATATGGAAAGTAATTATGAATTAGGTTACTACTATTTGGAAAAATTCTTTAGTAAAGATTTACTAAGTAATAAAACATTTACTTCTACTTTATCTAATTTAAGACTTAAAGGTGAAGTAAATGATATAGAATACTGGTTTAATAATATAACAGGTATAAAAGATAGTTATAATAAACTAATAAGTTATTTAATTAAGTTAAATGACTTAAGAAATAAAAAACCTTCATTCTTTTTTGGAGAAAGAAAACTTAAAAAAGATTTAAGATATTTATATAAAGAAGTACTTTATATAATAAATACATTTAATAACAACTGCACATTTAAGTAGGTGATTTGCGTGAAAGATAAAAAATACTTAGTAGGTAGTATCCTTCTTGTAATAATACTAGTTGTAACATTATTATCTAGATATTATACGAGTACTACTTATACTAAAAATATGTATTATATGGATACATATATAACTATTAAAGTAAGTACTAATAAATCAAAAGATAAAGTAGATAAAGTATTTGATAAGATTGATAATTTATATAAAGATTATCATAATTTAACAAATCCGTATGATGAGAATAGTACTTTATATTATATAAATCATAATACATCAAATGAAGAAGAACTAACTATAGATTCAAGACTATATGATTTATTAAAACTAGGAATGGATTATTATAAAGAAACAAATGGTTTATTAAATATAAATATGGGTAATATTATTTCTTTATGGAAGTCCTATAGAGATAAAGGTGAGGGGATACCTTCTAAAGAAGAAATAGAAAGTAATAAAGAACATAATATAGAAGATATAGTACTTTTAGATAATAATAAAATTAAAAAAACTCATCCTCATATAGATTTAGGAGCAATTGCTAAAGGATATGTAACTGAACTAGCAAGTAAAACTTTAAAAGAAGAGGGGATTACTAGCTTTATAATAAATGCTGGTGGTAATGTAGTAGTAGGTAAAAATAATAAGAAAAAAGCCTATACCGTAGGAATACAAAGTCCTATAAAACCAAGTGATATTTATACTAAAGTAAATGTTAATAATAAAGCAGTAGTTACAAGTGGGGGATATGAAAGATTCTATGAATATGAAGGAGTAAAATATCATCATATAATAGATCCTAGTACTTTATATCCAGCAAGTAATATGCAAAGTATAACAGTTATTACTTCTTCATCTTCTTTAGCAGATATAATGAGTACTTATTTATTTTTACTAGATACAGATAAAGCCTTAGAATATGTAAATAATCATGATGATTTAGAATGTATTATATATACTAATGATGGTAAAACTCTTAAAAGTAAAGGAATAGATAAATATGAATAAAAATGACTTTATTTTAATAGGAGTAATCTTACTTATTATAGGAGGTATATTCTTTATCACTACTAGAAGTAATAAAAAGGTAAATACTGCAAGTGTTTATTATGATAATAATCTAGTTTTAAAAATAGATTTAACACTTGATGAAAAAGAATATATTGTAGATGGATATAATGGTCCTGTTACAATAAAAGCTGGTAATGGTAAGATAAAAGTAGAAGATGAAGATAGTCCGCTTCATTTATGTTCTAAACAAGGTTATATAGATAAATCCTATGAATCAATTATCTGTTTACCAAATAAGATAGTTATTACATTTGATGATATAGATAATAGTATTGATACAGTAGTAAAATAATTTACTACTGTTTTTCTTTATGATAAAATTGTAGTGGTGATTATATGGAAACAAAAAAATTTACAAGACTATCACTACTACTAGCTTTATCAGTAGTACTAAATTTAATAGAAGTAATAATACCTATTTTTAATGGAGTAATTCCTGGATTAAAATTAGGTCTTGCTAATATAGTAATATTATTCGTTTTAATGACATATTCCTTTAAAGATGCCTTATATGTATCAATATTAAGGGTATTTCTTGTAGGAATACTTAGAACTGGATTATTTAGTATGCCTTTTCTCTTTTCTTTAGGAGGAGCTATTCTAAGTATAATAATGATGTCTATATCAAAAAAGATTACTAAACTATCAGTAGTAGGAATAAGTATAGTAGGATCATTCTTTCATTCACTAGGACAAATCTTAGTAGCATGTCTTATTATTGGTACTAAAGCAATGATGTACTATTTACCACTATTTTTACTATTTTCTATACCAACTGGTATCATAACAGGATTAATAACTAAAGAATTAATTAAAAATTTAAAAACAATTGATAGCAATTATTAGATTGCTATTTTTTTATATAAATGTTATTATTTATATAGAATAGGTGAGTATAAAATGGGGAAGAAATTTAAAACAAATAATAAAATATTTAAAAAAAATAAAGAAAAAAGAGCCTTTACTTTAATAGAGCTTCTTGCTGTAATATTAATACTTGGTATTATTGCTTTAATAGCAGGATCTACTATCTATAATATGGTAGAGCACTCTCGTAAAGAAGCATATAAAGCAACAGTAAGAGGAGTTTTAAAATCAGCAGAGCACTATGTAACAAGTTATCCTCTTCTAAATAGAGGTAAAATATCTTATCCAGTAGTATTTACTTGTGATGGAAAAGAGTGTTCTAACGGAATAGACAAACTAGAACTACAAGGGAAATTACCAGTAAGCGGACAAGTTATAATTGAAGATTCATCTAATATAAAAGCAAGTTATCTAAGAAGTGATAGATACTGCGCTTTTGGAGATAAAGTAAATATAGAAATAAATAAAGATTGTGATAAAGTTGATACTACAAATCCAACATCTCCTACAAAAGGAGAACTTGGTCCAGCTGAAGGAAACAATCCTGAAGGAAAAATAAAAGATTTACCAGCTGGTTCTACTGATGATCACTCAGAAGTAACATACCTATATTTAGTATTAAATGAACCATCACAACCTAATAAAGATGATAAAAGATTTAGTACAAAAACAACATATCAAAGAGCATGCGGAAAAGACTATTATGGATGGGCAGTTGCCCAGGATGCATCGGGAAATAGAAGCGATGTATATTATCTAGGTGAAGCTCATGACGGAGAAAACGTTTACTCAGAATGGAGCCAGTGTACTAAAGAGTGTGATGGCGGTGTTAAAACAAGAACAAATACATGTTCTCTAATTACTGAAGACTTATCAGAGGAATGTAATACTCAAAGCTGCTTAGAGTCCCCATATACAGCAGCAACATCAAACGTTTCAGGAGGATTATGGACAAGTTGCTCTGTA
>JAEEMF010000065.1 GCA_016283075.1 Bacilli bacterium
TAATATATAATTATTCATAGACATAGGTTTATTCCTTTCAGTGTGAGTATAGTCAATTACATTGTATCAAACCTATGTCTTTTTTATAAATAAAAATAGTGTGGTGAATTTACACTCACCAACACTATTTATAATACAACCAATAAAAGATGACTTAGGTCATCTTTTTTTGTTATATAAAAAAAGAGTTATTGTAATAACTCTTTAACTTTTTCGGTATTTTTAAAATTAATTTTAGCTATTTCATTTAGTTTATCCATACCAAATTTCTTAGCTATTATAGCAGCTTTCTTATCAACTTCTGTTCCTGCTCCTTTAGGAAGAAGTTCATCAACGCTTTTAGATATCTTAGCAAATTCTTTTAAGAATACAAATCTACTTATCAAGGATGCACATGCTACTGCTAAACATTTATTTTCAGCTTTTGTCATAAAAGTAATATTTCTTACAACTGCTTGACTTTCTTTTAAATAACTAAAATATACATATTTTTCAGCAAACTGATCTACAACTATATAATCATAATGATCTACTTCAGAACGTAGTTTATAAAGCATTTTATTATGAAGTATTGCTTTTAATTTATTCATATTATATCCGGATGCATATTTTTCATTATATTCTTTGTTTGATAAAATAGTACATTCATATTTAACTGTATTTATAAACTTAGGTACTACTTCTAAGATTTTTTCATCAGTCATTTGCTTAGAATCTTTAACACCTAATTCTTCTAAGAAAGGGATATCTTCTTTTTTTACGTATGCTGCGCAAACAACAATAGGACCAAAGTAATCTCCAGTACCAACTTCATCTGAACCTATAGAAGTAGAATTATATATTCTAGGATCTACTGTTTCTTTAACTTTTTCTTCTTTTTTCTTATCTTCAGAGTTTGTTATTTCGATTTTCTTAGTAGGGTTATTATGTCTTTCTCTTTCAACCCAAAACTGACTTGATAAATCAGCATCTCTTCCTTGGAATACAGCTTTACCTGACTGATAAAGTGTTACTACTGTATCAGCATCATCTGCTTGAAATACAGCATAATCAGGGGTTTTAGGTCTTTTGAAATCTTCAAAAAACTCATCCATTTCTTTCATTGTTCTTTCACAAACTTTTAAACTAATTGTCATTAATATCACACCTAACTACCTTTATTTTATCATAAATAAAAATGAAATACTTTATTTTTAGGTTAATTTGTATTATAATTTTACTATAGGAGGATAGAGATATGAATGTACTTGATATTGCTATCATCGTTTTAATATTACTTGGTGCAATAATTGGATTTAATAGAGGATTTTTATCAGAATTCTTATCATTTAGTGGTATGGTTATTGTTATAATAGTGGCTTTTATGTTTAAGAATTCTTTATCAATATATTTATATAAACACTTACCATTTATTTCTTTTCCGGGACTCTTAAGTGGTATAAGTGTTGTAAATATTTTGTTTTATGAAGTAGTAGCATTCTTTATAATTGCTATTGCTTTATATATTATTTTAAAAGCAGCAGTACTACTTACTAACTTAATGCAAAAATTATTTGATGGTAATTTTGTTATAAGTTTTCCTAATAAGTTAGCAGGAGCAGCATTAGGACTCATAGAACATTTTGTCTTAGTATTTATAGCTTTATATGTTTTATCACTTCCATTTTTTGATATAAATATAGTTAAAAATTCTAAAGTAAGAATGGCAATACTTGAAAAAACACCTGTACTTAATGTATATGTAAAAGGAGCTGTAAAAGTAGGAAGTGACTTTTGGGATTTAGCAGAAAAGTATAGAACTAAAGATGATTTAGAAACACTTAATTTAGAAACACTTGATTTACTTTTAAAATATAAAGTAACAGATGTTAATAGTATTGATTATTTAGTAGATCAAAATAAGATACAAATCAATAATATAGAAAGTGTACTTCTTAAGTATCGTAAAGAAACTAGTGACTAGTTTCTTTTTTTTTGTTAAAATATAATCGGTGATTAGATGCAAAGATACTTTTCAAATATAAAAGAAAATAATAACTTAATACTTGCTAATGATGATATATATCATATTACTAAAGTAATGCGTATGAAAGATGATTCTAAAATAGAAGTAGTATATAACTCTAAGTTATATATATGTAGCATTCTTTTAGATAAACTACCTAGTGTAAGTATTATAAAAGAAGAAGAATCATTAGTTAAAGAACTAAATGTAACTTTAGTAGTACCACTACTTAAAGAACAAAAATTTGATTTAATACTTCAAAAATCTACTGAACTAGGAGTATGTGAAATAATACCAGTTAATATGGAAAGATGCCTAGTTAAACAAAGTGATAGGGAAGAAAAAAAGGTTGAAAGATGGAATAAAATTTGTAAAGAGGCTGCAGAGCAATCTAAAAGAACTAGTATTCCAGTAGTAACTCCTGTTAAGAACTTAAAAGACCTTGTAAATATGGAAGGATTAAAGGTAGTTTGTAGTACTTCTGAAAAGGCTAACAACATTAAAAAGTTTTTGACCGTTAATAATAAATATGATAAAATTATTATAGTAGTAGGACCTGAAGGGGGAATATCTAATAATGAAGAAGAATTCCTTGCAAATAATGGTTTTACAAGAGTATCTTTAGGAAATAGAATAATGAGAGTAGAGACAGTACCTCTTTTCATTATTAGTATTCTAAATTATGAGAATATGGAGTGATAAAATGTTAGGAAATTTAATAGATAGTGATGTACTAATACTTGCTTTACTTATAGGAGCAATTATAATTATTGGTACTATTTGTATTATTCTTACTATAAGAGGAGATAAGAAGTACAAAGAAAAACAACTTAAAAATAAAGAGAAAGAAAAAGAAGATAAAGAAAAAGAAACTAGTAAGCCTGATATTCAAATTTCTTTAGCAACTGAAGACATTCCTTTATTTGATGAAAAGGAAGATGCTGAAATGATTAAAGAAGAAGAACCAGCTTATGAAGTAATAGATGATATTAAACTTCCAGAAGAAGAACCTGTATTTATAGAAGAAAAAATTCCTGAAACTAAAAAGGAAGACATAGAGTATATTTTTGAAGAAAAAACTCCTAAAGCTAAAAAGGAAGATGTAGAGTTTGCTTTTGAAGAAAAAGAAGATAAAACTCCTAAAACTAATTTAGATGATATTTTATCAGAAATGAGAAGAGATATAGAAGCTCAAAAGTATGAAAAAATAGATCGTTATGAAGAAGATCAAGAAGAAAATGCTGTTATTAGTTATCAAGA
Organism: Bacilli bacterium; assembly: GCA_016283075.1. Taxonomy (GTDB): domain Bacteria; phylum Bacillota_I; class Bacilli_A; order RF39; family UBA660; genus RGIG4266. Next base: position 3,266 of record JAEEMF010000065.1, read on the forward strand.
ACTTCTTGATAGAAAAATGGCTTTAAGAGAAGAACCAAAAGAAGAAGTTATTAAAGAAGAACCAATTAAAGAAGTAGTAACAAGAACTTCTTATGAAAAAGTAGAACCTGTTTATGAATGGAATGATACTCCTAAACATTTTTCTAATAGTGAGTTTGTTTCACCAATATTTGGTAGACAAGATAGTAGTAATAACTATCCTACAGTAAAGAAAACTGAAGTTACCGAAGAAGTTAGAACTACATTTGTAGATGATGAAGATAAAGTATCTAAAGAAACAGTAGATCTACTTAATGAACTAAGAGAATACCGTAATAATAGATAAGAATATATGGTTCTTTGTCAAATAGTGTTGGTGAACAATGAATTTGATAAATGAATCGATTATAGAGAGTGATTTTTAATCACTCTTTTATAATGCCTTTAATTAAAAATATTCTTGCTATAAAGTGATCATATTTTTTATATCCAAA
>JAEEMF010000066.1 GCA_016283075.1 Bacilli bacterium
CAAAGTTTATTCATACATATATGGGAATGACTTTAAGAGAAAATCAAAGAGATTATTATTTTGAAAAATTAGATAAACATTTTAAAGGTTTAAAAGAAAAATATATCAAATATTATGGCGAAAGAAATAATTGTGCTGTTCCGAACTATAAATCATAATATAAAGTGTTGACTAATGAATGTGATAAGTATGGAATACTTTATAATATGAAAGATATTATTAAAACATATAAAAAAGAAATAAAGAATAATGAACAAATATCATTATTCTAGAATGATCGGAAGATTAAGATATTAGGAGAATGTAAAAATTCTCTTTTTATATGATAAAATTGATATATGATTTAAATGTTAAAAATATTTGCGTAACTTCCAAAGAAATTTGGTAGATTAAATGAATAATAAAAAGTAGAATGTTTAGTGAAAGGAATGATTATATGGATATTGGTCAAAATATTTTAAATTTAAGAAAAAGTGCTAATCTTTCACAAGAGCAACTTGCTGAAAAGATGGGAGTAACAAGACAAACAATAAGCAACTGGGAGTTAAATGAATCTAGCCCAGATTTAAAACAAGGTAGAGAATTATCTAAAATATTTAATGTGAGTTTGGATGATTTAGCTGGTGATTCAACATTTGAATACTTAGGTTCAAAAGATAGTAACAAAAAAATTACTATAATATCACCAATTGAAAATGTTATAGTAACTTGTAATAAGGTTCAATCATCGGGTAAGTATAATGGAGGTAAGGATTCACCAAAATATGCTTTGTTTGGAAGTGATGAGAGTAATTCTTCAAACAGTATTTTTTTAGGTTGGTATGAAGATAAAGAACAAATATCAAAAGAAATTATGGGAATAAAAGAAGCATTAGTATCTGGTACTCAACCTTATGAACTAAAATATAATGTTGAAGTTGAAAGGAAATTAATGGGTATGATATTAAAAATGAAAAAGTAATATAAATTATAATTATAAAAAGTATGGAAGATTAAGATATTTGGAGGATTTATGAAAAAGAAAAATATAATATATGGAATTTTATGTGGTGTAGGAGGAATTCTAATAGGAGTATTTGCAAATAAATTAAATACAGTTTATGGTGGAGCATTATTTACTATTGGTGTATTATTATTAGTTTTTTCAACAATAAAATTGGATAAATAAAACAATCGGAATATTAAGATGTTACGAATAGTAAAATTAGATACCTTTTTAGATAACTATATTTTTAAAAATAAAAAAATATTACACAATATATAAAAAATAATGGCATAATCAGGAAGATTATCGTAGAAATTATGTAATTATATTTCATGTGGCTCAGGAAAAAAGTACAAACAATTTGTGGTAAATAATACTAATAACCCTCGTAAAATAAGGTTTTACGAGGGTTTTATAATTCAACAAAATGTGTAATTTTTATCAAAAAAAACATTTTAGATACGTTTTAGATTCTTTTTTTTGTAAATTTAAAACTTATTCAACAGTAATATAGCAATCTTATGATTATTAAGTAGATAAAAATATGCGAAATGTATGCTACAATAATTGAGGAGGAGATCTTATGAAATGTATAGTACCTTTTATAGTTAAGTATAGCCCTATAAAAAAACTAGCTATTATACCATTTGAAAAAAATCCTGATGAAATATATAAAGGATTTGAATTGCAATATATTAGTGGTGAACCATATGGAACAGGTTATAGAATAATAGCATACAGAAATGATGATTATGTGGATGTTTATGATGATTTATCATTAGAGTTTAATAAAGATGAGAAATTTGATGTTGCATTAAATGGATTACATCAACATATTCAAACTAAAATTAGTGATTCAATTTTTGAAATGAATAATAATTGCGAACGTTTATCATTTAGTTTTGTAGATATAAATAATAGAAGGATTAATTTTAGTATAGAAGAATTTACATCTAAAAAATCAACACCAATGAATTTATTAGCACCAATAGGTTATGGAACAAAAAAACCAAATTTCTTACCATTATTCTTTCTATATAATTTTGATTTTATTAGAAGAAATAAAAGTAAGATAAATTGTTTTATTGATAATAAAAAAATATCTGTTGATAAATTCCCATTACCTATGAATAATCAGTTTAGATATTATGCTAGATTTAGTAATCAATGTGATTTATTAGAATTTGCAAATACAGATTCTTTATCATTTTTAGAAGTTGAACTTGATAATAATAGTTATAAAAAAGATAATATTGAATATATCTACGATGGACAAAATTCATTAAGTGAAATTGTTGTGTATTTAGAAAAAAGAACAATAAATATGAAATTTTCTCCAAGTTTTAATATGAATAAAGATTTAGAGGGGATTTTTAAAATTTCCCCAGATAAAGTAATGGGGTATATAGAGGGAATATATAGTATAAAAAAAGAAGAGGATAAAATCATTATAAAAATAATTCCAGAGAATGGATGGAAAGCAATTCCTAATTCATTTGTTACAAAAATGATATTAAAACCCAATTCTATATTTTGTAGATGGAGTAAAAATTATGATTTCACAGAAGAAATTGATATTAAAAAGAAATTAGTTAAATCAATGTGGAAAAATAATAATTAAATTAGATAGGAGAATGAAAAATGAAAGAAAGCTTTGCTATCATTGAAATAGGTAGTAATAATACAAAAACACATGTTTATCATGATAACAAACTAATATATGAAAATAATACAACAATTGAATTTAAAAAGAATTATAAAAATGAAAACAAAATAATAACACCAGATTTAAACAAATTAGAAAATGTCATAGAAAAGGCCTTAGAATACACACAAAAAATTCATATATATGGATGTAGTATTTTTAGAAATATATCAGAACAAGAATTAGAAGATATAAATAATATATTAAATGATAAATATAATTTGAAAATTGAAGTGGTTAGCCAAGAAGATGAGGCATATTATACTGCAATTGGTTGTTATAGTGATATAGAATATGATAAAAATATTTGTGTATTCATAGGCGGTGGTGGCTCTATCGAACTTATATTTGTAAAGAACAAAGAAATTATAGATAAGAAATATTTTGATTTTGGTGTTGTTGATATTACAAATAAATTTGATAGTTTAAAAGATGATATACCAACAGTTACATTTGACGAAGTATATAGCTATGTAGATAGTTTAATTGGTAATATAGATATAAATGCAGACATTTTAATATTAGCAGGCGGGGATCATTTATATTGGTACAACAATGCAGAATATGAATTATTAAATAATGAACTATATTCAAGTGAAAATCAAAAATATATGATAACGAGCGAAATGAGTGACAAATATGATAAAGATGCACTTGTTACATCATTAGATAGAATAAGAAAAAATAGTGATAATCCAAAATGGTTTGATGGGTCAAGAGCAATGAAAGTGATAACTAATTTAATATCTCATAAAGTTAATGCAAAATATATTATTCCTACAAAGATAAATATGGAAGATGGATTAAAGAATATAATTTAAAATATTTTATATTCATTAGTAAAAAACAAATCAGTAGAATTTTTGATACAAATTTTGATACAAATAACTAGCAAAGCCGAGTGTTGCAAAGTGTAACTATAACGAGTTTTAAAGGAAATTAAAGTGCTAAGTGTAGCCAAATGGTGCCAAAATTTGGAAAATCGCATGCATGTCGATCCGGCAAGAAGTATAAACAATGTTGTGGTAAATAACTCGCTAAATATGCGAGTTTTTTATTTGCTCTTTATGATATAATGATAATAGGTTGGGTTGTGAAAATATGTTTGAAAAAAAGTTATTGAAGTTGATTGAAGAAGCAAAAAATATAAGACGAGAGTCAGTTGAAAATGAATCGGCTAGTTATACAAGTGATAACTTTGATAATTTAAGTAAATTTATTACAAAGAAATTAAATAGTCCATTATTTAAAAACAAAAATATAAAAATAATAGCAAATCATTTTGATGAGATTCTTCCATTTATTGTTAGTTCAAATATTGATTTTCTTTTTTCAAATGCTTACTTATTAGTAGAACAACCAAATTTTAAAGAAAAGTTTATTGATGGAATAAAAAAATATCCTTATAAAGAGAATATGGATCAATTATTTTATTATGTATTTATTTCTTTATCTCATAAATCTAAAAACTATGATGTTTTTATAGATGAAGATATTTTAAAAACTATATCATCTATGAATTTAAGTAGTGATTTATATTTAGGTGTTTTGGATTGGGTAAATGAAGATAATCAAAAGAAGTTCTTACAAATATTAGCTGAAAACAAATGTGATATACCATATTCATTAATTAAATATAAAGGCAATAATGAAGGTTTTATATTCGATAATTTAACACTATTTACCGAGAATTCACAAAATTTATATGCACTTTTGGATTTTGTTAAGAATGATTCTAAAGCATTATCACATGTTAAAGAATATATTGATAATAATGGTGAGAAGGCTTTAGATACTATATTATCTGATTTCACAATAAAATCGCAATATACAGGTGAAAAACTTTTAAGCAAAGATAATTCATCTATTAAAGAGGTACTTAGATTAATAATCCTTGATGTTATGAAAAATGAAAAAGTTAATTTTTCAGACATAACATTTTCTGGTGGGGGATTTTCTCGTGTTATCTTTATTGGAGATAAAGTTATAAAAGTTGGTGAAAGGGTTACAAAGACTTTCCCAAATAATCCATATATAATAGCTCCTTTACTTCGTAAAGAACTAGAAGTTGATGAAGAAAAATGTTTTGTTGAAGTTACTGAGAGAGTAGATACTGATATAGAAGTTAATCAAGATGAGTTGTATCATCTATATAAAAATATTAGAGATTTAGGACTTGTTTGGACTGATATTAAAAAATCAAATGTTGGTAGATTAACTAAAAAGAACGTAATACACTGGCGAGATAATATTGAACCATCCGATAAAGTTTTAGAATTAGATGATAAAAGAGGATCTGATGTATTAGAAGAAGGTAGTTTAGTTATATTAGATGCAGATTTTATATATGATGAAAAAGATAAAAACATAGATTACACAACTAATTCATTTATGCATGATACTTTTGAAAAAAGATATCAAAATGAATTAAAGCAACAGAAACAAAATATAGATACAAATATAATTTTAGAAGAAAATGTAACCAATAATGATATGGTTGAGAATGAAGGCATGCATAGATAAAAACTCGTAAATATACGAGTTTTTTAATTCTTTAAAAAATGGTATAATATGAAACAATTATTGATTGTGGTGATATTTATGAATAAAGTATTTTTATATTTATATCCTATAAAAGATTATACGAAAATGTTTTTACATGATGATGAATATTATGATGAAGAACATCTTGAAAGACCTTTACTTATTTTAAATGAAACAATTGAAAAAAGATATAGAGAAAAAGGTTATCAGGTAGTATTTGTTTTATATCCGGATAGAGATTTATATGGGATAGAGAAAAAGGAAGTAGATAAAGTTATATTTACTGATATATTTTTTTCTGATTCAATTAATAGATATCCTAGTGAAGAATTATTGCTAAATCAATTAGGAAACATAGATGAATTAGTTGTTGGAGGATATCATGCTCTTGATTGTGTAAAAAGAGTAGCGGAAAATGCTCTTCTAAAAGGTATTAATACATTAGTTGATTTAGACTTAACAGATTTATTCTTTAAACTATATCAACAAAAAGAATATTTTAATATTTATAATTATGATCCAGATAAATTAAGAAATTTTATGGTATATAGACGAGGAGAAGAACGTAAGAGTTTTGAAGAAAGAATAGTTGATAGAAATTATTCTAGTCCTGTATATTCATTTATTAAAAAATAAGTATTATAATTAAAATATATTATTATATTTAGTAGGAGGTATAAAATGAATAATTTAGATTTTATGAGTAAGTTTGAACCTGAAACAAGATGTATTAAAGATTTTAAATACTGGATTGTATGTTTTAGGGCTAAACAAGCAACTTTGGGTGATGTAGTTATACTATTAAAAAGAGAAATAGCTTCAGTTGGTGAAATGCTTCCTGAAGAAGGAGAAGAGTTTCCTAAAGTTATTAAGTGGTATGAAGAAACATGTATAAATAAATTTGGAGCAGTTAAATTTAATTATGTAATCATGATGATGAAGGATAATTTTGTTCATTATCATGCTTTTCCAAGATACGATAAAGAAATATCTATGTTTGATATGAAGTGGGTTGACAATGACTGGCCTAGAGCAATTAATTATAAAGAGGGTATTGTCTTAGAAGAAGATAAAATACAAGAAATAAAGAATTATATGATGGATTGATATTTACAAAATTAACTCGTTTAAACGAGTTTTTTATTTGTTCTTTATGATATAATGAAGATAGGTGAGAGTATGAAAAAAAGTGAAAAGATTATAGCTACAATAGTTGCATTAGTATTTATAGGTTTTGGAATATATATGACATTTTTTGATGGAAATCTAAGTAAGTATGATTCTAAAACAAATGCTTATAAAGTAGATGTTAATGAATATTATGATAGTGATAATGGTACTATGTATAAACCTACATTTTACTTTAGAGCTCATGGTAAAGAATATGTATGTGATTCTAAAATAAGTAGTTCATCTTATCCTAATTCGGAGAATAATACAGTTTATTATGATTCTAGTAATCCATTAAAATGTACTCCATCGTACGGACAATCTCGAAGTATCGTTCTAGGAATTATATTTATTGCAGTTGGTATTTTAGTTATTACTTCTTTATTTATTAAGAGGAAACCTAAAACAGAAGGGGAGCTTAAAGCGCTTAAAGATAAAGAAATAGTTACTAATGAAAAGATGTATCAAGTTGCTAATTCAGTAGAAGTAATTGTTAGTAGAGTAATAATTGGTTTTATATTATTAGTTCTTCTTATACTAATTATTATGGATTTAATATTAGTAAAACAAACTATTCAGTATAAAGATTATATAGAAACTACTGCTACTCTTTCTCATAATGCAGGTGAATCTGATGATGGTTTATGGTATAAATATGCATATACATTCTTAGATAAGAATAATGTTAAGCATGAAATAATAATTGAAATACCAAAAGAAAGTATTTCTCAGGCTACTGATACTAAAATAATTAAATATAATGAAAATAATCCAGAAGAATATGCTGATGATAATATGATCTTATCTAGAAACGGATTTATTTGGTTTGGTATTAAAGTAGGAGCATTTATTATATTAATAATACTATTCATTAATATAAGAAAATTTAGTAATACCAATTTTAAAATAAACAATAATTAAACTCACTTATGTGAGTTTTTTATTATGTTATAATAAATGTGGTGGTTATTATGGATGATATAGTTAAAATTATAATTAAGAATTATGAATCTTTATTTGGAATTAATCCTTCCATCAATAAAATTAATGTAGGATTTACCAATACTATATATAATGTTAATGATTCATTTATTATAAAGATATGTTCTAATCCTAAAAATGAAGAGAAGTTTATTAAAGAAATAAACTTTTATAATTCTAACAAGGATAATAAAATGATTCCTAAAATGTATGTTGGAAATATAGATAAAAAGGATGTTCCTTATATGTATGAAATACTTGAAAAAGTAGAAGGCTCTTCTTTATATAATGTATGGCATACACTAAACGAAGATGAAAGAGAAAATATAATTAAAAAGTTATGCGATTCTATGAAGTCTTTTCATAGTAATAAAGGTAAACCATATAACTGGTATGAAAAGGGTTGCTTAATTTTTAATGATGCATATGAAAAAGTTAAAAAGTTAAATATTTTTAATGAAACAGAATATATTTCAATTGATAATGCATATAATAGGTTTTCTCTTTATTTAGATTCAAATGAGTTTGCTCTTGTTCATAATGATTTACACTTTGATAATATTATTTATAATAAAGGGAGTATAAAGCTAATTGATTTTGAAAGATCTTTATATGCTCCTATAGATTTTGAACTTGATATTATATATAGAATGATAAGAAAACCATGGAAGTTTGCAAGTGAAGAAACAGAAAAGTATACTAAATTAGAAGATTATTCTAATATAATGAAGTACATAAAAAAGTATTATCCTGAAATAATAAATATTCCTAATTTATATAAAAGACTTGCAATATATGATATGATATATTACATGAAACAGTTAAATGAATATCCTCATGTAAAAGAACTTAAAGAAGATATTCTTAATGCTTCAAGAATAGTAGGTGATAATAATGCTTAAAATAGTTGAACCAAATGAAAAATATATTAAAGGGTATAAAGAAGCTTATGAGTTAACTCTTAAGAAGTTTGAAGATGGCGTTATAAAAAAACATAACATTTTGTTTGAAAATCCTGATAAAGTAGATATAGTACAAAAAATGTTAGATAATAGAGAACAATCTAAACTTCCTGCTCATTTTGTTCCTTCATTTGACTTTTTTGCTGTAGATGATGATGAACTAATAGGACTTGTTAATATACGAATAAGACTTACTGATAATCTAATTCGTTATGGTGGTCATATTGGTTATGCGGTGAACCCAAAGTACTGGGGTAAAGGTTATGGTACTAAAATACTTAAAATAGTATTAGAAACATATAAGGATTTAATTGAAGAAAATAAAATATTAATTACATGTGATGATAACAATATTGGATCTTATAAAATAATTGAAGCTAATGGCGGTATTTTAGAAAATAAAGTTGAAAATGAGGATAATGGGGAAAAATTTTTAACAAGAAGATACTGGATAGATAAAGAGCATATTAAATAATGCTCTTTTATTTCCCTTATGATATAATACTTTTAGGTGGGTTATATGAGTTTTAATGATAAGTTAATAATTGATAAAATAATACTTAATAGAAATAAGATACCTTCATTTGATAAGTATCCTTTTAATATTGAAGTAGTTAAAAACTTTAAAGAATTAGAACTCACATCTCCAGTAACGTTCTTTATTGGCGAAAATGGAGTAGGAAAATCTACTTTTATAGAAGCTCTTGCTGTAGCACTTGGTCTTCCTGCTGAAGGAGGAACTCAAAACTTTATGTATGAAACTAAAAATACTACATCTGAGTTGTCTGATTATCTTGTTTATACAAAAAGAAGAAATCCCAAAACAAAGTTCTTCTTAAGAGCAGAAAGTTTTTATAACTTTGCTTCAGAAGTAAAAAATTTAGCAGAGAATAATGGATATAGAAAAATATATGATAGTTATGGTGGTAGTCTTCATGAGTGTTCACATGGTGAATCATTTCTAAACTTAGTAAAGAATAGATTCTCAGATAATGGTTTATATATACTAGATGAACCGGAAGCAGCACTTTCTCCTGAAAGACAGTTATCTCTTTTATGTTTAATAGATGAATTAGTAAGCCATGGTAGTCAGTTTATAATAGCAACTCACTCACCAATACTTATTAGTTATCGAAATGGGAAAATACTAAATTTAAATGATAACTTTAAAGAAGTTAAATATAAAGATACTGATATATATTCTATATATAGAATGTATTTAGATGATCCGGCTGGGATGCAACATAGATTACTTGATTAGTGGAGGTATTTATGAAAAAAGATATTTTTAAAGAAGAACTTAGTAGATTTACTAATGAAAATGTAAGAAAAAGTGCTGAATATGTTTTAGAACAGCTTCCAGACTATTTTTACACTGTTCCAGCTTCTTCAACAGGTAAATATCATCCATCTTTTTCTCTAGGAGAAGGTGGACTTGTAAGACATGTTAAAGCTGCAATGATAATACTAGAAGAAATGTTTCAAAATGAAGTATTCTGCTCATGTGATGAATATAAGAAAGATTTAATAAGAATGGCTTTACTTCTTCATGATGGATTTAAACATGGTTTAGTAGGTACTGGTTATACAGTAGTTGAACATCCTGTTATTATGGCTGACTACTTAGTAGAAAATAAAGATAAATTATTTATAAGTGAAGACGATGCTAAGTTTGTAGCAAGTCTTATTAGATGTCATATGGGTCCATGGAATAAAGATCGTTTTGGTAAAGTGATAATGCCTGTACCTAAAACTGAAGAAGAAAAACTAGTACACTTATGTGATTATATTGCTTCAAGAAAATGTATTGAAATAAAGGTTAAGTGATCATAATGTATAGTTTAGAAGATAGAGATAAGTTTTTTTATAATATTAGAGATAATGTTAAGAAGTCTAAGAGATTGATAGGTACATACTTAATAGGATCTTCATCTATTGGATTTAGAGATATATACTCAGACTGTGACTTTATGATGGCATATAAAAAGAATGCTAAAGTAGAAGATGTAAGAAAAGAAATACTTTCCTTCTTTAATAAAAAAGATATTGGTTATATTATGGAAAGAAAATGGTCTGATACTATATGGGGAGTCTCTATTTACATGAAAAATGGATTAAGCTCTGATATATCTTTTGGACCTCTTGATGAATTAAAGATTAGATCTAATCAAATAGCTGTAGGAGTAGATACAAAAAATATGCTTAAGAAGCATATGGAAGAATATGTAAAAAGTGTTAAACCTAAAGAATTAGATTTAGATAATATTGGATGGAACTTTATGTACCTTCTTCGTAAGATTAGTATAGCTCTAGAAAGAAAGAATAATGTATATGCCTATCAGCTTCTAAATGATGCTAGATTAGAAGTAATGAATCTAGAGGGTCATCGTGAAATAATGAAGATGCATGAGTTTAAAGCATATAATGAACTAGATAAAAATTTTTTAAAAAAGATTAATAAGACTATACCTAGAAATACGAGTTCTAGAGAAATAAAAAGATGCTCTAAAGCACTACTTAATATATTTAATAGTCTACCTTTTAAATTTGATAAAAACTTATCATATTTATTATTTTTATAAAAACCTTATAAATAGTTATAAGGTTTTTTCTTTTAATGGTATAATATATATAGATGATTTATTATAATATATAAAGGTAAGAAAATCGCAAGAATGTAATATAAGTGTAAAATGAGGTATAAAAAATGAAGAACAAGACGTTTATAGGTATTTTTTTAGGAATAATTTTTAGTGTTTTTGTACTTGTTCCTTTAAAAGAAGTATTAATTAGATTACATATTACTGATTATTATAGAAGTGATAACTGGCAGCTAGTAAGTAAAACTAGTGATCCTATTTATGATAAAGTAATGACTTTAGAATCATTTATTAGTAATAGATATAATAACTATTTTCCTTTTTATAATAGTATTAATTCTCTATACTATAATTCTATTATTAATGTTGATGGATTATTATTTAATAATATCTATTTAAAAGATAATAATGATAAAGAACATCTTTTCTATAATGATAAAGATAATTTCTATTTTTTAGTAAATCATTATTCTAAAGAAGAACTTGATAATAGACTTAATAATCAAATAAAGTTTTATAATGATATTAATGATAAGTATCCTAATATTAAACTTGGTATATATCTTCCAGCTAGATATGATAGTTTAAGAGATGTAAATATAAAAGGTTCTTATGATAGTATTACTAAATTTATGAATGGTCTTAATGATGATATTAAGTTGGGTGTATTTGATTTAAATAAGGATGATTATTTAAATTACTATTACAAGACAGACCATCATTATAATTCTTTAGGAGCTGAACTTGTATATAAAGATATACTAAATATGTATGGACTAAGTAACAAGCTTAATATTACTCATAAGGACGTTAAAACTCCTTATTATGGATCTCACGCTAAAAGTACACTTATGACAAGAACTAGTGATACATTAACGGCAATGGATATAGATAATAACTTAAAAGTAAATATAGAAGATAAAACATTTAAACCACTAGAAGTAACTGATAGAAAAAATAAATTCTATGATTATTATGTAGGATACTTCTCTGGTATGTTTGATGAAGTAATATATGAAAATAATA